>NZ_JBHUEO010000018.1:0-33465 GCF_042680885.1 Siminovitchia sediminis
ATTGAGCTGGTTAAGAAGTTTCAATAAATAACACCAGATAAAATGTAAAGTAAATCTAAACAAAATGCCGATTTGGCAATTGAAAAAAGGTTTACTTTACATTTTTTTTTACTATACATAACCCTTTGTTTTCGGACTCCCAGCTTTACAAGGCATGAGCTCAAATCCGCAGTCTTTCGCAAATTGGTCGAATCGCTCATTCACAATACCTTTGGAATATTCAGTTCTTGCCTCATCCATCACGGTTTTCATATTGTCTGTTACGATCGTTTTTGGCACTCCTCCGATGGCTTCAAAACTCTCCATCAGAAACGACATCAATACACTTTGGGACTTTGATATCGTTAAATGAAAGGTTCAAAATCGCGAATAAGACAGAAGGAAGACACCAACATTGACGTAAAGAATTTCTCCATCTTTTGTTACATATTTGATATTTTCTTTCCAATCGAATTGTGCCTGTTCCCCAGGGGGCGTTTCAAAGCGAACGGATGTCTGCGTCGTTTTTGTTCGCTTACCGTCGGTAAAGTACGCTTGGAACTCTGGTTTGCGAGAGATGTAAGCCCGAAACGCCGATTGTGAACAGTCCAAGCCATGATTATCTTTTAAATATTGCCAAAGAACCCGTTTGTAGTAAAAGACTTGCTTGGATTCGTGTGAAAGTAATAGTGAAATCACACCATAGTATTCGTCAATTTTAGACTTTCTCGACCGTTTCTTTTGCGGTGCATAGCCTTTAAGGTATTTATCAATTGTTCTACGATCGACATTCAATTCTCTTGCTAGTTTACTTTTGTTAATTTTCATGTGTAGATTCTCCATAAAAATTTTTAGTTTTGGCAAGTCTGAGAGACTGTTAATTTGAATATCTGTTGTTATATCCAATTCCATATGCATACTTTTCCACCTCGAAATAAGTATGCATGGAACTATCAAAACTGTACATTCTTATCCAATCACTTTTGTACATTATTAAATTAGCATTTCTAACCAAACATAAATCCCCCTCTATTCACTGTAGAATAGAGGGAGCCTTGAATTCCAAATTAGCTTTGGAAATACTCTATTATGATCTTTCTGGAACCTTCATGGATATCTTGTTCCGACCAATTGTGTGGGAGAGGTTCTTCCCCATATATCTCCAGAAGCCTTTCCTTCAATTCTGAGGGAAAAGGAACATATTGCTTGTTCCCACTCCAATAATAGTATTCTTCCATTTCAAATAGATCTTTTTTTGTTAATATAGTCATGAATTTTACCTCCCTGTTGGCTAGCCTCGTTAAATCATCCACTTCTCTAACTCTTTAACCCTAACTTTTCGCGCATCGAAACAGTTCCGTCAATAAAGATATCGTAAGAATTATGGATAACTCGATCTAATATAGCTTCTGCCAACGTGCCGTCTCCTAATTTCCCATACCAGCCTTTGATGTCGAATTGAGAACAGAAGATGTTTGACTTCTTGGCGGTATATCGCGCATTGATAATTTCTAATAATAATGCTGCTTCTTCTTTTGAAATCTCAAATAATAGCCATTCATCAATGATCAGAAGATCAATCTTGGTTAGTTTTTTGAGCAGTTTTAAATAACTTCCATCCGCTTGATACTTGGCCACCTTGAACTCCTCTAAAAGGTCAGGAAGGCGTGTATATTGAACCTTATAATAAAGCCTGCAGGCCTGTACACCAAAAGCAGTGGCTAGCCAGGTCTTTCCTGCACCAGAAACGCCCTTGAAGACAATGTCTCGTCCGTCAAGGATGTAGTCACCTGTTGACAGCTTCATTAATAACCCCTTGTCTAGCTTACGATCGGAATCGTAAAGGATATCTTCAATAGCGGCTTGTTCAGGGAAATTTGCTTGTTTCAAAAGCCGGTTCAGTTTATTGCTTTTCCGTACACTTTCCTCATGGTCCAATAAGAGACCAAGCAATTCATCGAAGCTCATATCATTGAATGACGGATTCACAAACAATGTCTCATAAGATTCTGCCATCCCGGGTAATTTCAATGCTTTCATTTTGTCATAGTTTTGTTGGTTCATTTGTTATTTCCCCCATAGTAAGAAGCACCGCGTGTAAAGCCATATTTTTCATCGGTTGTCTTCGAATTAATTTCTGAAGCCTTTCGTTCATCCTCTTTGCGAATGGTCTTAATCATGGTTTGTACGCTTTTGACTGTCGGTCTGCTTGTCGCTTCTAATACCCTTTTGCACGCCTGTTCAATTTCATAGGGAGAATAGGTCCGCTCTAATTTTTTCAGCGTGAAAATGGAATTCAAGGCTTGTTTCTCAACCTCATAGTAATCAAGAATAAACGTCACTACCTGCAGGGTGGATTGCCCCATTTCTGTTGCCCATTTCATTGCTTCTTCAGGTGTTTGTTCCACATACAACCGATGATTAGCCGGCATGTGTTCTTTCAAGGTGGAGTGTTGCCCGAATTTACCATATAATGTTGGATGAGAGGCAACTCTCATGTGATGAAAGTATACTTCAATCACCGTTGGAGAAACTTTAATGTCTACTTCTTTTCCAATCAATTCAAAAGGGACAGAATAAAACATACTGTTCACGTTAATGTGGTAGTCAGGACGGACTTCGAATTTGCGCCATTCCGAGAGTCTGTACGGCGTATCCGGAAGAGGAGAAAGGGCGAATTTCTCTTCTTCTAGGAATGCCGACCATCTTGAACCTGGACGATTTTGAAAGGGTCGGTGGTTCAATTCTTCCAACTTTTTAAAAATCTCTTTGTTCAGTTCCTCCAATGAAAAACATTTGACGTTTCTTAACGCTTGTATAATCCAAGTGGTAACGATGTTCACCGATCCTTCCACGCTGGCCTTGTCTTTAGGTGACAACACCCGTGCGGGCATAATGACCGTTTGATAATGGGCAGCCATTTCCGAGTAGGTCTTATTCAGAATAAGTT
Organism: Siminovitchia sediminis; assembly: GCF_042680885.1. Taxonomy (NCBI): domain Bacteria; kingdom Bacillati; phylum Bacillota; class Bacilli; order Caryophanales; family Bacillaceae; genus Siminovitchia; species Siminovitchia sediminis. The sequence goes on from NZ_JBHUEO010000018.1 coordinate 2,930, forward strand.
CTTTTGATGTATGTTTGGTAACACCTGTTTTTAAGTTATCAGGGACAAGTATCTGTGTCGTGCCTCCAATATACTCAAAAGCGTGTTGATGGAGACGAACCCAGGACGGTAGATCCATTTTGTAAGATCCTTCTACATAAAACAGTTGTGAACAAGGTAACGTAGCGATGAACACATATACTTTCCGCTTTTCTCCAGTATCCGGGTCAATAACTGACATCGTACTGCCTGCCCAATCCACTTCCAACAATTCGCCTGGTTTGCGCCGAATACGCAGTGTTGCTTTATACTTCATCGCGTATTCATGGTAATGCTCGGTGAATGTACGATAAGCATAAGGGATTTTACCTGCACTCTGTGCTTCCCTCACGTACTCATCATGTAAAAGCGTTAAGGTAATATTTGGTTTGGCTAACTCTTTATGCACCTTCTCAAAGTCCATTAAGTGCCTGCCGCTCATTTCTTGCTTCTTTTCGGGGTAAAGGAAATCCTCCAGCCACGGATCAGTCATTTCATCCCCAAAAGGTAGCGTAATTCCTTTCTTCTCCGCCAGTTGGATCACTTCTGTAATCTTTTGCCGGGAATGTTGGGTGATCATTGCGATGTTTCGCAATGATGTCTTTTCCTCATACAGCTCCAGGATTTTCCGATATGGAAACATATAAAAAACCTCCTGTATTCCTAGTGTCATGCCTAAGTTATTGAGGTTAGTCAATAGACATGCTTACTAAGTATACAGGAGGTTATTTGATTAATGGTAAACTGCTCCGCAAAGTGTGGTAAACCCCTCCGCAAACCTTGGTAAAAAGAACCGCAAAGGTGGTACAAATTCAATGCAATAATCACTTCAAATGATTTTTATAATTTCAAGCTCTTAAAATAGGGGTCACTTTATCAATAGCTTCTTGTAATTTTTCACTGTTTAACCTATACATTTGTTTGGCCTCCTTTGATTCAGTTGCAAGAGCAAAAAGTTCCAAATCAGCCTGACATTTTTTCATAGTTGAAAGAATTAAAGGTCTTTCTTGAGGGGATGCAACTTGCAATTTGTCATCAAAAAGGTCAACCGTTAATTCTCCAAAAGAATTAATTTGTCCAAAAAATACATTTTCAATTGTAACCCCTAATTTTTCTAACTCTGTATGCAACCATGCACGGCTTCGTCCAATTGTAGCTAGTGGTTCATCCATTATGACACCATCCATTATGACAGTCTGAGGTTCTTTTATGGAAGGAATGGATAAGTTTAAATCCTTTGCTGTTAAAGGTTGGTTCTCCTTTTTTAACATGACGGATAAATCTCCTGTTGCCTCTAGTACAGCAAATTCTACATCAGCCACTTGGAAAACATCTTTTTTTCGAAGTAATTCTAATAATTCATCCGTTGTGTATCGTTCCTTTTTTAAATTATCTTCCATGATTTTTCCATCTTTGATAAACACAGTTGCTTTCCCTTCTATAAAATTACGAAAACCTTTGCTTTTTAAGGCAATCAAACCAGCGATAAAGGGAATAGCAGCAAAGATGACTATTCCAATGACTCCGTGAAAAATATTCCGTTCAAGTCCCATAGCTACTTCTGCACCAATACTTCCAATTGAAATACCGGTGACATATTCAAAGAAAGATAGTTCAGAAATTTGCTTTTTCCCTAACCACTTTGTAATAAAAAATAAAACAACAACAAAGAATGCTGATCGTACAGCTATATCTAACCATTCAGGCACTGCTTGACACCCCCTGTAAATATAGTTTATCTAGAAACCCTTGTACTGAAGTTCCTCTCCTTCTAACTCGCCGACTCTTTTTTTTAAATCTTTTGTTACTTCGTGTACGACCATCATAGTCTCATGTAAAGTTCGCTTCGATTTATCATCAAGAGTCCGTAAGGCTAAGCTCGATAGACTTGCTTCTACCCCTTTTAGACTGGCAAAACACTGTTTAACATCTGAACCTACTGTCATCCAAATTCTCCTTATCCTTTTGGTTTAAAAATTAAAGCTCCTAACATGCCGAAAACAATGGCAGCTGAAATACCTGAACTAGTTACTTCAAACATTCCTGTCATCACACCAACTAACCCATGTTTTTCGGCTTCTTGCATCGCACCATGTACAAGAGAATTTCCAAAGCTGGTAATCGGAACGGTAGCCCCAGCCCCAGCAAAATCAATCAAGGGTTCATATAAACCCAACCCATCTAAAAGGGCACCAATCACTACAAGGGCACTTAAGGTATGTCCGGGAGTTAATTTAAATACATCAAACATAATTTGCCCAATGACACAAATCAAACCGCCTACAACAAAAGCCCAAAAATAGATCATATTTATTATTCACCTCCGTATTCAATCGACACTGCATGGGCAATACAAGGAATGGTTTCATTTTGCTGAAAGGACAATGGTGAGAGTAAAGCACCTGTAGCTACGACTAACATTTTTTTAAATTCTCCTTTTTTCAACCGGTTTAATAAATGACCATAAACGACCGTTGCTGAACAGCCTGCACCACTTGCTCCTGCTAGAACCGGTTGCCCCTCCCGATAAATCATAAGACCGCAATCTTGATATTGTTCTTCACTAATAGGAGTTCCATGCTTTTTAAATAGATCCATGGAAACTTCCTGTCCAATTTTTCCAAGATCTCCGGTTACAATTAAATCATAATAAGATGGCTCAACATTTCGTTCCTTTAAATGGGCTTCAATGGTATCAACCGCAGCTGGCGCCATAGCTCCTCCCATATTAAATGGATCGGTCAGACCCATGTCAATCACACGGCCTATTGTAGCAGAAGTGACTCGAGGTCCATCTCCGGAATCACTTAAAAGGGCCGCACCAGCACCAGTAACAGTCCATTGTGCCGTAGGAGGTTTTTGTCCACCATACTCAGTTGGATACCGAAATTGTTTTTCAACAGCTGTATCATGACTAGAAGCTCCTGTTAACAAATATTTAGCCCCATTCGTATTAACAATATAAGCACCTAGAGCCAATCCTTCCATAGAGGTTGAACAGGCACCGAACAACCCAAAATAAGGCGCTCCAATGGTTCTACTAGCAAAACTCGTAGGAGTTATCTGGTTAATCAGATCCCCTGCAAGGATAAATTGAACTTGATCCTTTTGGATTCCGCCTTTTTCCATTGCCTTTTGACAAGCTTCTTCAAAAAGGACTTTATGTGCTTTTTCATAGGAATCTTGTCCAAGCCATAAATCAGCATGAAGCGTATCAAAGTCATCTGGGATAGCCCCATTGGCTTCAAACGGTCCACCAATAGTTCCGGTAGAGATAATAACAGGCTTTTGTTCGAAAATCCATGTACGATGTCCAGCAAGCATTATAAACCACCCCATTGAATTAAAATAGTTTTGATGAGAGCAATGACAAAAGCAGAGAAAACACCAAATACAATAACGGACCCTGCTAATTTAAATATGTTACCGCCTACACCCAGTACAAATCCTTCGCTTCGATGTTCTATGGCAGGGGAAATAACCGCATTGCCAAAACCAGTTACGGGTACAGCTGTTCCAGCCCCCCCAAATTGGGCCATTCGATCATATACGCCAAAACCAGTAAGAAGCATTGTAATAAAAATTAGTGTACCCACCGTCGGATTTCCGGCTGTTTGCTCAGTAAAATCAAAATAATAAATGTAAAAGTCAGAAATACACTGACCGATCAGACAAATAAGCCCACCGGTTAAAAAGGCCTTTATGCAATTTTTAACAACCGGTCTTTTGATCTCTCGTTGTTTCTGCAATTTTTGGTATTCTTGTTGCATAGGAGTGAGCTGTTTCTTTTGATTGTTAGACATAATTTGGATCCTTCCCCTTTAAGTTTGTTCCTTCATAAGATTTTTCAGTTTGTTTAAATCCTTTTTTAAGTTCTTCTTATTCGTATCGTTTTTTTTCAGTCTCTGTTCTATTTTTTCAAGTTCCCAGAACATTTTTTTATCACTCGAAACAAATACTTTATGATCTGGATAGATTTTTTTTAAGTCAGATTTCACTGACTTCTCGATATTTTTTAATCGGAAACGGTTGAAATTTTCAACCTTTATCGCTACTAAAAGCTCATTATCTGTATTCACAGCCTTTACATCTGAAACTTCTTCCTTAGTAATAATCTTTTCTTTAGCATGATTGGCAACAGATTGATCAATTGGTTTACTTGTATGTACTTGTGAAACACTCAAATTATCTTTATTATCTAGTTGATTTTGATTTCCGTTACACCCTGAACCCAATCCGATAAGGATTAAAATGATAAATAATATTTTCACTTTCATGAAATCACCTCTATGTTTTACCAGTATTGGAATGCTAGAAAAGGTTGGCCTCTCAACCAACCTTTTCGCCATACTCATTATTGTTGTTTGTATTGAGGTTCTTCTTGTTCAATTTGTTGAACACGTGGTTCTACACTACTGATAACGGATTGGGTTTGTTTAGCGGCATCTTGGTAAAGTTGCTTGGCTTGTTGATTGTTCGTACTAAGAGCAAATGTTTCGAAGCTAGCTTGGGCGCTTTTTAATCCTGCTAAAGCTGTTTTAACGTCATTTATGACTGTCATGAATAACACCTCCCTCCTATGTTTTGACCTTTTTAGAGTGCTACATTAACTAATTTTTATTCATTTAATTTTATATGAAACGGAATATTTAAGGATTTAAATATGTAATATTTCACTGTTTTTGGTGAAAATACATTTTATAAGAAAGATATGAAGGGGAGAGGGAGTGAAAACTGAGAATTGAATAATTAAAAAATTGTTTAAAATACCTATGTTTTATCATGGTTACAGGGGGGGGGTAGCAAGCTTGTACGTTATTTTACAACCAAATACAAGGTATATTCCACCTTTATAAGCATGAACGGAAGGCTTTTTATTTGGGAAATAAAGTATGATTCAATATGTACTATTCATTTTGGTTAATAAAAAAATGGTGAATAATAAAAGCGAGGTTTAAGAAGTATGTATAAGGACTATAGAGAAATAATTTCAGGTACAAAATTGAGAGCGAGACATAAGGAACTAATAGATAGTTTAGAACAAAGTTTTACGAATCCTATTATACATAGAGAGATTCATGGCGAAAAAGTATACGTTCCCTTAGATTTAAGTAGGATTTGGGACAGGATACATTAATAAAAGCACCATTCATTTATATAGCTACTTCATTTAAAAATTGGTACTTATTACTTAATTCCCCCTGTACTATTCATAAATTCGTTTTTCAAAATAAGAAACGAATTTTTCTATTGGCTACCATAATATCCTTTTTTTAAAAATGAAAGCTGTACATACTTTGGAAATAACAAAAGCTGTAAATAGTTTATCCAATGGAGTTAGTATAGTTTCATGGACACCATTTAATTAAGTCCTTACAATTATTTTGAGAGGATGTGTCCGAATTGGAACGTAAACCTGCAGGCAGATTTAGAGCTGTTCACCCTGCAAACAGATTCCCAGCAGGCCAAAAAGATGTATGCGGTAAATGCGGAAAAGCTGGAAAAGCTGATCCAAAAATCAAAGCATCTACTAGTGAAATAGAAATACACCCGTTCTTTAGACGGGTGTTCTTTAGCATATGCTGATTTAAAACGGGGCAATCCGTCATTAATGTTGCTAGTATGTATTTTCTCGAAAATTGAATTATTATTTTTAGCTCTTGATTTCATTTTTTTATTCATCACTGTACACCACAGGAGGGATGGCAGGTTGAAAACTAATCTAATTTGATTGTTTCACCAGTATAGACGTTATGATGCCAACAATAAAAATGGAAAGACAGGAAAAGACAAAACTTTTAGCTCCTAATGTGCTAAATCCCGCGGATACGACAAATCCATCTATGATAAAAATAATAATCCCTACATTTAAAGAAGAAGCTTTAGATATAAATTGAGCTAATAAATCTGTTCCTCCCGTGCTTGTCTCATATCGAAGCATAAGTCCAATTCCTATACCGATAATTGTTCCTCCCAATATTGCACTAACCAAAATGGGAAGGAGAAATTGGGTTCGTAAGGGGGCCAGCCAGTCAATCAATAACGAGGAAGCAAGCATCCCTTGAAGGCTATTATAAAAGAACGTTCGTTCATAGAGCCAGGCATACAGGCAAAGAGGCATGCTTAGCACAAGCATACATAGCCCTGTCTGAAAACCAAAGTAATAATGAAGAATGAGCGCCAGCCCTATAAGTCCCCCGTCTAACAATTTATGAGGGACCAAAAAACCATTGATTCCTATACCTATCAATAAACTTCCGACGAGAATAACCCCTAGTCTTTGAAAGATAACGATCACCTTACTTTAGGCATTTTACTTCCTATCATATGTATAAGCCATACAGTTGAGAAGTGATCCAAGCAAGAATTCGCCTATATCGAAAACAAAATGTGTACGCCACTAGAAAAAGAACATTGCCTAGATAGGTACCCATCATTCAAAAATAGGCCATGACTTCCCTTCATGGTTTAGCAAGAATCGGAAATATACGAAAGGAAGGACGCTAATGGTAGAGTGAAAAGCTTTCCAATTAAAATCAATCTCCCCTATCTCTTTAATTAGATAAGGGAGAGTATAATCGATTGAATGATATTGAATTACCTGCCCCAAAGTCTTTTAGGATCTAACGACACATATTTTTCATCTCCATGAATCTGCCTATGTATGAGTGGATTTAAAAAGGGATCTGTTTTTTGTCTTTCTTCTTTATGATGTGCTCGTATGTTTTTTCCTACTACGTCTTTAAAAAACTGTAAACTCATTTTCCTTTACTCCTTTTTCTATTCATATTCTGGAGAGAAACTCCAACCTGTTTTTAGAATTGCCCATTTTACATGACAAGATACGAGATGAATTCCAACTATTGTTACAGCAAGCTTTCCTTCCTCCGTCCAGACATCAATAGTTGAACTTATCTCCTATTGCTCTGCATGGAAACAGTGGGCTTTTCAAAGACTATAAAGTAAATACTCATCTGTTAATAGGAGTGAGAAATGCAATGAGGTCAATCATACATTCATTTTTATTATTGATTGTGACTGCAGTTTTTATATGGTCACTTATCAAGCCAACAGGAGGCTATTTGTTATGGGCATTGGAAGTCGCTCCTGCCGTTGTTGGCCTAATCGCTGTACTAATTACATACAATAAATTTCGCCTTTCTACCCTTTCGTATGTCATTATCGCTATTCTGGCAATTCTGATGTTCGTCGGCGGCCATTACACCTACTCAAGGGTTCCTCTGTTTAATTGGATAAAAGATGTCTTTGATTTAAAGAGAAACCCATATGATCGATTTGGACATTTCATCAAAGGCTTGTTTGCCATAGTAGTAAGGGAAATATTACTACGGAAAACACCGTTAACAAAGGAAGCTTGGTTAGTTGCCATTGTTACTAGTATTTCACTTGCCATTGCAGCGTTGTATGAAATCATCGAATGGTTAGTTTCCACGATAGCAAAGGGAGGAAAAGCAGGTAAAAACTTTCTGGGGAGGCAAGGCGATCATATTGTTCTTATTACTTGTATCTTATTTTTGGACAAAAACTTTTTTGAAAGACCGTTTTGCGAAAAACATGGACCGCCATGAAGGCCTTGAATGGGATCAAGTTCAAGCAAGACTGGAAGAAAACCCCGAAAAGCTATGGTCCCTCAATGAAATGGAAAGAACCGGCGGCGAGCCGGACGTTGTAGGGCAAGATCAAAAAACGGGAGAATACATTTTTTATGATTGTTCAGCGGAGAGTCCCAAAGGACGCAGAAGTATTTGTTACGACCGCGAAGCGCTGGAGTCAAGAAAAAAACACAAACCCGAAAATAGCGCGATGGATATGGCAGCTGACATGGGCATTGAACTCTTAACAGAAGAACAATATCGAGCGTTGCAGAAGCTTGGTACCTTCGATCAAAAAACATCAAGCTGGGTACAGACGCCTGCCGATATTAGAGAACGCGGCGGTGCCCTGTTTTGCGACTATCGTTACGGGCATGTCTTTTTGTACCACAATGGAGCAGAATCCTACTATGCTGCCAGGGGGTTCCGCGGTTCGCTAAGGGTCTAAATTTGATAAAGGAAACTTAGATTCAAAAGCCTGATTTCTCTCAAAAAAAAAGGAGAAACCGGGCTTGCTTTATCTGGGTTGTAAAGTTGCCTGGATATTGTAAAACTTGCAGCGGCCACTGGAAAGAAACGTAATAGCAAAGCAGTTGCAGCAAGATATTACCGGCTTTGAAGCAGGCATCCCCTTTTTTAAAGGAATGGTTGCAATGTTTGGCTCCAGAGGCTAATGGGCATTGCTGCATCTAAGCCGAAAAAATTCACCGTTATGGAGCAACTAAGCTGGATAAGACAAGCAGATCTTCACCGGAACGATCAAGGAAAAAGGGACAATTTCCTCTGAATCATTACAAATCCTATGTTAAGTATCCCTCATTAAAGCCGCCGCCTGGATGTGATTTTGTCTTCCTTGGCAATGGCATTGTATTCCTTAAACTTGGCATCCCTTTTTTTCTTTAAGTAATTCTCATTAAGTACGATCACTTTCTCATTGTCAGTGACCTTATATTTTTGATAAACGGATTTATATTGTTTGGAGAGCCTATGCCCCAAAAGATACGTAGGCAGAATGATAAGCAGGAGAATGGCTGCGCTTTGGAAAAGCTTAAAGTCATTTTTCAATACATAGATGGTCATAACCGCATATGCCCCTCCAGACACCATTAAAATGATCAACAGATTGCATAGATGAAAGGCGGTCACATCCTTTTTCTCATGAAACATCTCCTCTAAATGATACTTAAAAAAAAGGGTCACAAAAACAGAAATCACAATGACGAAAAACGTAAAAACAAAGGTAATTCCAATAAGCATGCCTTCAGACCCTCACTCTTCATGTATAGTCAATTACCGGGTAACCAAGGCATCGTCCCGATGCCAAGACACCGAGCATTTGCAGCAGTTCTTCAGGAAAACGATCAGACTCCCCTATATCTTATCATACCAAACAAAATAAAGAGGCTTCTCACAGGCAATATAGCTTATGAGATGCCTCTAAATATATGATGATTTTAATTTGCTTATCCTTGGCGGTTAAGCTTTATAAAGCTCCCATACCACCGTCCACTCTATACTGGACTCCTGTAATGAATGAACTTTCATCTGAAGCAAGGAATAGAACCAAATTAGCGATATCGCTTGATTCCCCATAACGTCCTAAAGGAATGCTCTGTGCCAAAGTTTCTTGTTCGACATTCAAGCCTTCTTCCAAGGAACGCATCATTCTTGTGTTTACAGGAGACGGATGTATGGAGTTTACTCGTACATTCGCCTCGGCGGCTTCAATCGCTGCTGCTTTCGTCAATCCGACTACAGCATGTTTTGACGCAATATAAGGAGATACACCAGGACTGCCGTTTAATCCTGCTACAGAAGATGTATTGATCACACTGCCATGACCTTGTTTAGTCATAACGGGCAGAACATATTTCAAGCCCAAGAATACTCCGCGTACATTGACACTTATCACTTTATCAAAGTCTTCCACTTTTTGATCGACAAGAGGGGCTACTTTTCCTTCAATTCCGGCATTATTAAAGAACACATCGATCTTTCCAAAGTGTTCAACTGCTTTGTTCACATAATTTTCTACATCGGATTCTTTTGAAACATCCGCTTGGACTGTCAATACCTCACCTAATGAGTTGAGTTCTTCCTTAGCTTTTTGAAGAGATTCATCAACCAAGTCTACCAGAACAACTTGAGCACCTTCTTTTAGAAATCTCTCAGCTGTTACTTTACCAATGCCGCCTGCTCCGCCTGTAATTAATGCAACTTTTCCTGATAGTCTACCCATGGTGCATAACCTCCAAGATTTTATTTGAATTAAAATATACCGAATTTGAAATACTTCAATTCAGTGTAATTATAAAGCATGCCATAAAGGTAAATCAAAGGATACGCTTCAAATGGAACGCAAATCATTTCATTCGGGAGTTGGGGTTGGAAGAAAACTTTTTCACCTGTCATTCACACGATATTGTTTTAGAAAGATCATTAACTATAATCGCTTAGGAACCAAATTTCTTTCATTCTTTAGTATGTATTAGAAATAAAAAAATATGATACAAAACACTAACACAAAATAAATCTCAACAAAATATTATTATTAATACATTAATATTTTTAAATTTTTATTTCAATATACAATGATTTACGAATAAACATTCTCCAGAATACCTATTTTGGCGGGATTTGTCTTTTTGGGAATTGCTTATGTACAGCATCTTGGAAAGGTATTGCCGCCTGCAGTCTTTGGGCTCTTAGTCGTTTATTGTTTTAAGGATGTCCGTTTACTTTCGGGAAGTCATGGGATCCCTGAATTTTCAGGAGTTGCGGCAGTTGTATTGCTTCATTTTTGGAAGAAAAACATGCTGCTCTCGATAGCAGGGGGAACCATCATTTACATGATTTTGATTCAAACCGTTTTTTAATAACGAGAAGGCCCCTTGTTCACCCAGAACCTTCTCGTTTGAGGTTAAGTTTTTTGGCGGCTCTTTTCTCTGTTATACAACGATTTCCATCAGTTTATAGGTGGTTTCGCCCTTAAAACTTGGAGCCTCCAAAAGGTCATTTCAAGTATACCTGCAAGGCGATTTGATCACCATAAGACCAAACAGTGTTTTCAACTTTAAGGTTGTGACTAAATTTTTCAATCCATACCTGTTTCGACTTTAATAATGCGGTTAATTGAGCTGTATTCAAGTTCACTTCCTCAATTTGTTCATTTTTTTGATAAACAAACACGACCTTGACCGAATCACCTTGATTTGTTGAAACACTCATTTCATTCCCCTCCCGCTTGTATTACCATGTTGTACGATGCAGGCAGATAAATGTTTCAAATTTACTGTCAGGCTTATCGCATACTGAGCCACCGAGTTTTCATAGATCAAACTTAAGCGATAAGGCAATTGTCTGTGGGACATGCCCATTCTGCTGTTAGTCATTGAGGATCGATCATTCAATCGAAACTCTTTACACAAGACTAAAAGCCGAAGAGCTAAGCACCATCCCCATCAATCCGAATAAAAGGGTTGTGGTTCAACAGATTCATGATCTTACAGGTGCCGGCGTAGATGTTGCTTATGAAGTTACCCAGAGTACCACCTTTATAGAACTAGCCGTCCACTCGCAAAAATTCTGGTTTTTTCTTTTTTCAGCAGGCTTCATATATTTTCATTTTTCCTTCGCATTGCAAAAATCTCCGGAAGATATCATTGTTAATAAAAGAAGGTGTGAACCTATTCAGATCTATTCAGAAAGCTGATTTCCTTTCCTTAATAATTCCACCAGGAAGAAATTTTGAAGCACAGGAATAGTACTATCCGATAAATATACACATAAACTGCCTCTTCAAGAGCAATACGGCATGGCTCTCTATATAAATATGGTGCTTACAATAATTTCATAGAAGCAGGTTCTTGATCTATTCCTTTTCTAAAGGATTACTTGGAAATACAGGTCAAAGATCCGATTAATATATTATGTCCAACGGCAAAACAGCCGGAATTCATAGGCGTAGATGATTGCCAGCATTTCAATCGACAGCCTAACAATCCTTAAGAACTTTATATCATGTAAATTCCAGCTGAAGTAGAGGATAAAAAGCTATTAAAGCATCTTATCCATAATCCAGTTTCCGGTAGAAATTATTTGGTTCTCACTGTACAGATTACCTACAATTTGCAGTGATATTGATAAGCCATCTGTGTTATATCCAACAGGTATACTTAATGCTGGTAAGCCACTCACATTAAACGGCCCTGTAAAACGGGATAAAGAGGATAAAATATCTTCTTTAGCCCCTTCCCATGTGATTGTTTCATCAGTCTGCTTTGGAGCTGTTATGGGTAGAGTTGGCGTAAGCAGGATATCAACACTATCAAATAGTTGTTGAATTTCTTTATTCATCCTTTGGCGAATGGTTAATGCTTCTTTATATTTATCTTTGGTAATGGACAATCCGTGTGTAAAATACTCGTAATTATCTTTGTCATAGTCTTCTTTATAATCTTCTAATTGAAATTTATGAAGATAGGATCCTTCAGCTCCAATAATATCTTCTTGCACCATCATTGCTTTTTCGACATAAGGAATGTGAATTTGTTTGACGTTTGAGCCATGACTAATAAACAAATCGATTACTTCTTCTATTTTCTTTTCGACCTCATCACTCAGTAATTCAAAGAAGTAATTATCTGGTATTCCGATGGTCAATTCTTTTATGGTATCTGCTGATGGATCCTGATAAATTAATTTTTGTCTTGAGCCTGGAACGATGGACTGAAAAATTAGGGAAAGGTCGGTGCAATCCTTTGACAGAATACCCACATGGTCTAAAGACCATGATAAAGGGGTCACCCCATCGGTCGGGATCAGATTAAAGGTAGGCTTTAATCCAACAATCCCGCAACAAGCAGCCGGAATACGAACAGAGCCAGATGTATCTGTACCAATAGCCCCATAACATAAATTTGAAGCAACGGCAACTGCACTACCTCCGCTTGATCCACCGGCACTATGTTCAGAATTTAATGGATTTACAATCGTTCCGTAGTTCTTATTCTTACCTACTACGTGATTGGCATATTCGTCAAGATTTGTTTTGCCGATAATGATGGCACCTTCATACCGAAGTTGTCTGACTAAAAGTGCATCACTGTGCATAATAGTTTTTTGATCAATAACGGAACCATTTGTACAAGGTAACCCCTTTACAGAAATATTATCTTTTATAGCTAAGGGAATACCATGCAAAGGACCTTTATAGTTTCCATTCAAGATCTCTTTTTCGGCATCCCTTGCACTTTCTAACGCATTGCTTATTGTTATAAAAGCGTTATTTTCCATATTTTTTTCTTCTATTTCCTTGATGATATTCCTTGTAACTTCGACAGGTGATAATTCTTTTTTCCTAATGAGAGCAGCGACTTGAGATAGACTTAAGCCAATTATGTTTTCCATTTCAATTCCCCCAAGATACCATTTTTTTCCCCAAAAATAATCTCGTCCATTCATCGGTAAAACCAAGATTTTTTATGTAGGGTTCAGTGTCCGCCATTTTAAAATATCTACTGAGCTTATTGCATCCCTTCTATAATTCTTAAAGGAAAGCCTCCTGGTGTCTTAAATTGTGCTCCGGCTTTGTTTTTTTTTACATGATAAGACCCAATCCTAGATAAATGAAAAAAGAAATAATTAACCCTGCCAAAGCATACGGGAGTGAAACTCTGATTTGTGCCATATTACTTACTTGAGTAGATGCACTTGTTAAGGTTACAGAATCACCAAAGAAACATACATGACTTCCAAATACCCCTCCAGATACCATTGCTCCTAGCACTAGAGCTGTATTGACATCACTTGCATGAGCAAGCGGCAGGATAATTGGCAGAACAATTCCCATTGTCCCCCAATAATTACCGGTAGTAAAGCCTAAAAACGCGACAACTAATAAAGTGATCCCTGGTAATAGCAGAGGTGTGATAATGGGTTCTACTGCATTGATAACAAACTCTATTGTTCCGAGGTCTTCATTTATTTTTACCAGTAAGAATATGGCAATAATAAGGATAATCAATTCCACCATATCTTGAATACCTTTAATGCTTGTCTCAAATAGTTCTGAATAGGTCATCGTCCCATTTAATCGGTATAATATAAAACAGGTAGCGATCGCTATGATGACACCAATAATTAAATCCATATCAAAAACAATAGTACCTATAACTAATGAAATGATAGGGAGGACAAAATTAATTAATCTTGGTTTTTTTGTATTCACTTGATCTTTTTGTACTTCATCATCAATTTCATCGGAGAAATGGTTTGATCCTTTAGGGAATAAGTTTCCTTTTTCCGCTCTTTTTACCGCCTCTTTTACATACCTCGTCATTGGTACTTTATTATAAATAAATAACAGGAGAATTATTAACGTTACCATAGGATAAATCATGAAAGGAATGGTTGATACATAAGTAGTAAACCCATTGGACCCCAAAAATTCACTAGAACCGTAAAGTCCCATTAAAAATACAGCCCAACTGGAAAATGGAATTAGTACAGATACTGGAGTACCTGTTGAGTTGGTTACATAAGCCAGCACCTCCCTCGGAACTTTAAACTTATCCGTTAAGTTTCGCATCGTTCCACCTATTAATAGAGCGTTCATATATTCATCCATAAATATAATGATCCCAAAAATATAAGTTGCCAATAAACTGTTTTCTCGACTTTTTACATATTTTAAGGCCAATTCACGAAATGCCGTACCTGCGTTCGATATGCCAAACATTGCGATTAAAACACCAAACAGAGCTGGTATGACCATTGTCCAAACAACATCAGGGTCACTCATTGTATCTAATAAGTCTCCAATCCAGTTTGGAAAGAATGATAGTCCGTAAAGTAAAATAGCTCCGACAACAGTTCCTAAAAGTAATGGCTCGATCACTCTTTTCGTAATAAGAGCAAAGATGACCACAACCGCTATAGGTAGTAAAGATAATATGCCGTATGGTTCACCAAACATTTATTTTCCTCCTAATGTTTCAATTTTTACCTTCTAATCTCCGTTTTTTCAAAGCAATCAATGTCAGCATTTCATAGATCACAGCCGAAGCCAGTACAGCCGTTATTTCATTGGAATCATAAGTCGGAAGCACTTCCACTAGGTCAAATCCCACTACGTCCAGGCCATCTAAGCCACGTACATATTCCAATGCTTCATAGCTGGTGGGTCCCCCGACTTCCGGTGTTCCTGTTCCGGGTGCATATGCCGGATCCACAAAATCTATATCATACGTGACAAATACCGGGCGGTCCTGTACCCGCTCATGAATCCTTTTCATGACATTGTCATAGCCAATTTCACGCACTTCTTTCATCGGAATGACTTCAAAACCAAGATTCCTTGCATCTTCTAGGTCATCGGGTCCATAAAGCGGCCCCCTCATGCCGACTTGAATGGAATGTTCCAGATCAAGCAATCCCTCTTCGGCTGCACGTCTGAATGGTGTTCCGTGCATATATTTCTCACCGTAGTAATGTTCCCATGTATCTCCATGTGCATCGAAATGAATTAGAGCAATTTCACCATGCTTTTTATGGAAAGCACGAAGGTTTCCAAGTGAAATGGAATGGTCGCCGCCCATAATAACAGGAATCACATTTTTCTCCAACAATGGCATAAGTCCTTCGACAATGTTGTCATACGTGCGGAGAACGTTTCCGGGAATGATATCAATATCACCATAATCAACACCTGAGCAATATTCAAAAATATCAATATCCATATCGGGGTTATACGGACGGAGCAATACGGAAAAGTCACGGATATGCTGTGGTCCCAGGCGCTGTCCCGTACGATTGGATGCTGCAGTGTCAAACGGAACTCCAAGAACAGCAAAGTCTATATTGTCAGTAGTTCTGACCTGTTCTAATCTCATAAACGTTCTGTTTCCAACAAATCGTGGAGACATGGATGAATCTTTAGGCTGGTATTTTGTCATCGGTTACCTTCTCCTTTTTCTTGTATAGATAGTTTTTTCATTTAAGTATGTTCTGTAACAACGTAAATGAAAGAACCAAAGCAATCATATTGGGGCTAATTTCGACTTGACCAACATTTATCTTCCCCCCAATTCAGTACTTTTTTCTTATCTAAATATCATTTATTGCAAGTGTTGCACCAAATTATAGATTTAAAAACTATTTAAATCATTTTTTAGCTTAAAACATCTAAAAGTTAATTTATTAATGAATTTTTAATTCAAAATTGATTCAATTGTGTTAGAAGTAGTATACTGCTGGGGGTGAGTCTTTACTATTGAATGAAAACACCTTTCTTTTATATGGTGTGTATTTGGCAAGTAAAAAATGTATGAAACAGCAATTAAACATGCATACCACTTACCAACAGTACTACGATATTATGATTACATACGAATTCTGCAATCCTGGGTAAGATTCTATACAGTCACAGGCTTGGTGAACCAATGAATCGAGGCGCATCATGGAGGAAAACTGCCCAAATTAATGAAACAGATCGAGAAACTTGATCTGTTGGTCTTAGATGAACCAGGGTACTTGCACCTTCATGGTCGTAATCTCAACTATGCATGATGATCTTCTGGATAAGCATTCAGCCCAAGCAGGAATCGAAGCCTTTGGGATGGAGACAAACAACTGCGTGATCCCGCTTTTTACCGTTATCAAATTCTGTACAACGCCAGTACGCCTTAGGCTGCTTGTCTGGTGGCGTTAAAGGTTAATAGACATTAAATCTATGTACTCTGAACCCTAATGAAAAAATCCCTCAATTGCGTCATGCTTCTTTAAACCTTTTAGCAGTATCGGAAAGAGGTCCCTCAGAAGATCATCTTACTTTTTTTCGAATATGGTGTGTTCTTCCGATTAAACAGAATAAAAATGAAAAAGGCCTCTCATCTTCATGAATGGATGAAAGACCTTTTTGTCATGCCTGAGCGGACACACTTTTTCCGGGGAACTCCTAAGATTAGCTTATTTTTTGAGATCAATCCGCTTCTCTCACCCGCCGTATGGTGAAAGCAGACGATGGACATGGATATCATTTGGGTTATACCATTCTGCATTGCATTTAAATGATGCCCATCCAAATTTTAACAGCTGTCGCAAAAATTAATACAGCTAAAACGACTTGCAATATTTTTGCATTCATTTTTTTACCGGCCATTGCACCAAGTGGTGCGGCAATCAGACTTGCAATGATCATAATGGCTGCAGGAAAATAATCCACTTGCCCGGTTGTCACTTTTCCAATCATCGTTCCGATGGAAGAGATAAATGTGATCGCCAAAGATGACGCGATGGTCATTCGGGTGGGGATTTTTAATATGACGAGCATGATAGGCACCAATAGGAAGGCTCCGGCCGCCCCTACAATCCCGGCTCCCAAACCAACAATGAATGCCAGCACGGCTGCTAGCCACTTATTAAATACCACATGATCATACGGCAGGTCATCAATCCCTCTTTTGGGAATAAACATCATTGCTGCTGCGATCAAGGCTAATATCCCATATATGAAATTGATTCCGCCTTCTGACATAAAGTTGGAACCGTAACCGCCAATGAAGCTTCCAATCAGTATGCTTACTCCCATATATCCGATCAATGTTTTGTTTAAATATCCCCCCTTCCGGTAGGCCCAAACTCCGCCAATGGCCGCAAAAAACACTTGAACAGCGCTGATGCCGGAGACTTCATGGGCGCTGAATGAAGCAAAGCCTAATAATGGCGGGATATACAACAGCATCGGATATTTAATAATAGAGCCGCCAATTCCAAGCATTCCTGAAATATAGGACCCGATAAAACCTATGAGAAATATGACAACAATCCATGTGAGATCCATTGTTCTCCCCTCCTAAAAAAGGGAACCTCTATCGGTTCCCTATCCCTTTTGAATCCAAAATATAAAGACCCCATTTTCTTCTTCTACTTTCAACAATTCATGGCCGCCCGATTTTGCCCATGCAGTCAAATCACTTTTTGCCCCTTTATCCGTTGCATGAATTTCCAATATTTGACCGGACTCCAGTTCATTCATTGCTTTTCTCGTTCTTACAATCGGCATCGGACAAGCCAATCCCGTTGCGTCCAGAAATTTTGTCGTTTTCATTTTATGTTCCTCCTCAGATTTTTTTATCTAACCGCGCAGCGGTTCGGCCCCAATTCCATCTCACGTTGTTTCTCCAGATCGGGACTGATTTTCCCCATATTGGTTTGGCGGATTTCCTGATAAGCATTTGGCTGCGGGGGCAGATCCTGCGTTACAAGCCTTCTGAACTCGGCTTCACTTTCAATGTTTAAGCCATGATTTTCGGCAAAAAGCGTTCCTAGGTTTTCAGAAACACTGCCATCATTATTTAATTCATCCATAATCATAAAATGAGCCGGAAGAACAATCAGTTCTTCTGACAGATTCTTATAACGTAAATATAATGTTTCCCGCAAATCTCCTACCCAGTCCTCTGCCAAACCAGCAAGATCCGGCCTTCCAATAGAATCAACAAACAAGATATCACCTGAAAGCAGATATTTCTCATCCACGATAAAAGATGTAGACCCTATTGTATGTCCAGGTGAATAAAGGGCGTGAATATCAATGGCCGTATTCCCGATCTTGATGACGTCACCATCTTCCAAAGGCTCGTAAGCAAAGGTCACTTCTGTTGCATCCTTGGGAGGAAGCCAATACACAGCGTTTGTCTGTTCTGCAATTTTCCTGCCTCCGGAAATGTGATCGGCATGCAGATGAGTATCAAGCACATGAGTGATAGTGACATTCTTGTTTTTGGCAAATTCCACAAAAGTATCTGTCATACGAGTGGCATCAATGATGGCTGCTTCACCGTCGGAGAGTACCATATAGGATAGGCATCCCTTACCAATTCGGACAAACTGATACATTTCACCGCCGTCTTTCAGATCTCCAATTTTTACAGGTTCCAAATATTCACTCCATGCTCTCATGCCGCCTTGCAGGTATGACACATCCAGCCCTTGTTCAGAAAGCATTTCAGCTACCATCACAGAAGACCCTTCTTTGGCACAGACTACCAGCACTTCTCGATCCTTGGGGATCAACTCTGCAATTCCCTCCACCCCATCGAGAAGTTCGAAATAAGGAATGTTTAGGACCTCTACAGATTCACCTTCAATTTTCCAATCCTGGAAATCAGCTTCGTTCCTGACATCCAAGATAAATAAATTGTCATGATTCAAGATTTTTTTCGTTAATTCTTTAGATGTCATTGCTTTTACTGTCATTAAAATTACCCCCATAGGTATAATTTTGTGTAAAAAAGTTACTTTTGTAATGCAGTCATGATGCTGTTAGGATCAAACCCGATGATCCATTGCCCATTGATCTCCACTTGCGGAACACCCATCTGCCCTGTCGTCCTGATCAATTGTTCCATTTCTCCAGGACTTTTTTCAACATTTACTTCATTAAAAGGTACTTCTTTTTCTGATAAAAAGTTTTTTAACATAACGCAATAGGGACATCTGCTGGTTGTATAAACTGTAACTGTCACGATGTGCGGCCTCCTTCTTGATGGATGCCTTCTGTTTTCCCATCCCATTCACTCATACCTGGTATGACATTGAATACTTTGTCAAAACCTTTTTCTTTGAGTTTTTGCGCCGCTAAGCTGCTCCGGTTTCCTGTACGGCAGACAACAAAGATTTCCTGGTCTTTTCGAAATTCATTCACACCGTCATCCAATTCACTCAATGGAATGGAGATCGCCCCCGGGATATGGTTGAATGTAAATTCCGCAGCTTCTCTAACATCCACCACAACAATGTTTTCATTGGATTCAATTTTTCTTTTTAGTTCCTCATTACGAACTACATGGGGATATTTTTTTTCAGCCATCTCATCATCGGATGATTTTCTCAAATAATGCTTTAATACGTGACCATCTTCCAAAGTACCTAAATAGTCATGACCTGCACTTTCAGCCCAAGCTTTCATATCCGCTTTTGACCCTTTATCCGTCGCCTGAACTTCCAATACCTTTCCTGCCTCCAAATCTTTCATCGCTTTCTTTGTTCTTACAATCGGCATTGGACAGGATAATCCTTTTGCATCAAGAATCATATCTGCGTGTATGTTATTCATCTTGTTACCCCCCATTTTTATTCCAGATTCCCTTCCCATTCAAGCATCCCTCCAACCATGTTAACCACTTTAAACCCTTTACTCGCCAACAGTTGCGCTGCACGTCCGCTTCTTCCGCCCGAACGGCAAACCATGATAAATTCTTTGGACGGATCCAATTCATTCAACCTGAATTCAATCAGCCCCAATGGAATATGGATGGCTCCCGGGATTTTTCCAGCAGCTGCTTCATCCGCCTCACGTACATCAATAATATTTAACTTTTTTCCTTGAGAAAGCTTTTGCTCCGCTTCTTTTGCACTAATCTCTTTCATGTCTCTTCCTCCTTGTGTCTCGTTATGAATATCAGGAATTATGACTTGCTTCAACAAGCAATGGTTATGAGCAATGGTTACGTTTAAATCCTTTTTTCTCTAAGATCCGCATTCATGAGAAGGACTAAGGCGAAAAATCAAGTGATCATCCATCACTCCATCAATTAAATGAACAAATTGACATTCCCATTTTCAGCATCTGCAAGATAAGCAGCCACACCAGCATATTCAATTCCATCCAACAGTTCCTTTTCCTGAAGGCCAAGCAAATCCATTGTCATTGTACAAGCTACTAGTTTAACATCCTGCTCCTTCGCCATTTCAATCAATTGCGGAAGAGGGACGGCGTTATGCTTTTTAATAATATCTTTAATCATCTTAGGGCCAACCCCCGCAAAGTTCATTTTGGAAAGCCCCATTCGATCTGCCCCACGCGGCATCATTTTTCCAAACATCTTTTCCATAAAACTTTTTTTGACCGGAACCTTTTCTTCCTTCCGGAGAGCGTTAAGCCCCCAAAAAGTATGAAAAATTGTTACATCATGATCATAGGCTGCTGCCCCATTCGCGATGATATAGGCTGCCATCGCTTTATCGTAATCTCCGCTGAACAATATAATGGTTGTTTTTTTCCTTTCTGACATTGGAATTCCTCCGTTCTCTGATTTGTGACGCCGGAAAGTTCATCGGTACCCCTAAGGGTATTATTTATTTCAAAAAAATAATTCGTACCACTACCCCTATGGGTATAATGTTATTTAAAATAAAAGGGTATGTCAACCCTTTTTTTCTAACGGCTTTTCACCAATAAATTCACTGCTTCTTTCACAAGATCTTCTGTTTGATCTTTTCCTTCCGTATTCGCTTTTTGAACACACTCAACCAAGTTGGAACTGACTACCACACCAATCGTTCGATCTATTGCTGTCCTTGCGGCAGATAATTGGGTGACTACTTCTTTACAGTCTTTATTTTCTTCCATCATTTTTAAAATTCCTCTGAGCTGTCCTTCAATGCGTTTCACTCTATTCTTCATTTGATCATCGTAGTACAATGAGTTCACCACCCTTTCAGTTGAAAATATCATATATATATAACAAATCAGATCAATCCATTCGCCGCAGATGTGGATGCCATTCCCTTTTATTTTAAACAGGCACTCCAATTATCTTGGGACTTACAATAACATTATATACCCCTTAGGGTATATTGTCAAATATGGCCTGTTCACCTAACAGAATCTGATCTTATCACATCAATTAAATGATTAGTATCCCGAACTTATATGCTCGGTAATGAATGTTATGATATACATATAGAAGCAGCAAGTTTTTTGAAAGGTAAAGATTATGATAGGATTAGCCATCTTTTTAATGCTATTTTACTTATTGGTAACAGTTTTTTGGATTAGCAAATTCGCCGTTTATTTTCCTGGTGGGGTATCCCATTATGGTTGGTGTCAATTTTGTTAGGGTTTGCAGCCCATAAACAAATAAAGAATCCACAACCACTAAAGAAATTTTTACTGTATTCCATTTTATTTATGGTGTTTTTGATGATCATAACGGGTTTGATCTATGCAGCTGTAACTTCTATGCCGTAGCTGGATTTAACTAACAAAAGTTTGTCCTGTTAATAAGAAATTTCTGTTTAACATGTAAATGCCTGTACTTTATTTTTACTGATGGTTCTAGGATGAAACCGGCTATTACTGTCCATAATAGAGGAACTGAACTGCATAATAAAGGAAAAATATAAAAGTACTTACCATATAAAAGGAGTGTGCTCATATTGGTTGGAGTTGAAATTGATATGATTGTTACAGACAGCTTGAAAGCACTGGAATTATACGAAAACATATTTGATGTTCAACGTGTGGAGGTAACCGATTTTCCCAAAGGAGAAAATGAAGTCATTTTTACTTTATACGGTGTCCGCTTTCACATGTTGGATGAAAACCCGACATTTGGTTTGAAAGCTCCCGGCACAGGTGAACCTCAAACCATCTGGTTTAACATCATGGTCCCTGACATTCAGGAAACTTTTTCAAAGGCCATGAATGCAGGCTGTACGGAGTTACAGCCAGTGACTGAACTGCCTGATTACGGAGTGTCAAACGCCATATTTAATGACCCGTTCGGCTACCAGTGGATGCTGCATCAAGTACACAAAGAAGTGAGTTTTGAAGAACGTGTGAAACTTTGGGAGGAGAAAAGAGAGAATTTATAAGGAAAGCACAATAGGAGCACACCACTTAAATGCGGATGCATTAATAATAAAAATAGGAAGTTTCTATTTTAAGGAACTTCCTAAAAATAATGTTTATCTAAATAGAGAAGAAATCCAACCTGTATCAGCTGTTTTAAGTGATATAGTACGCTCACAGCAACATTGAAATAGTCTTCTTCGGAATTGGCGTTTTCATAAGTAAACCATACTCCCTCCTCTTCAAAAGACCTTGCTCCCAACCTAAAACGCTCATTGATATGGTGAGCATTTACTTTTTCAGGCGGAACTTTTTCACCCCACGACATGGTTGTTCCGTCATTTGGGCAAGTTGCTATTTCAACGACAAACGAACCGCCCCATCTGTTAAACTGAAACGTAATTAAATCTATATCGTTTTCGCTGACCCTTCTAAAATGGGGGAATGATCCCTTGAAACCTTGTTCTCTTAATTTCGGTATTACGATATTTTTTAACGCCACATCCATCATTTTTCTGTCATTCATATAGCAAACCTCCCTGCATAATACATTCATTTTATAGGAAAATTTGCTATAGAATCTATCAAGAAGTCTATTTTATTTTTGGCAATAGCAATACAAAGATCCTTAAGCAGCTTTTTAGGTGAGTTTCAACATATCTCAGCACATACTATCCTTACATTTACAGTGTAAGTATTCATGTTCCTGCCCTGTGATTTTTATAAATTCTTTGCAATCTAGGTACATTTTTTTGGAGCAGCAGCGATCGTCAGATTCTGCAACTTCCTCGTTCCATCAAGCATACAGGCTGAAAATCTCTCGCACCAGCGAAAAAGCCGCTTCAGTTAGCCGAATTCAATTTGCGTAATGCATTCGATATGTAATCAGAACAAAAAAACCGCTCACCCTCCTAAAGGAGAAAGCGGATTTTAAGTGTTCTATTACTCATTCCGATGTCGTCAGGGACTCCTCGACTTCCGGACTGATATGCAGGGCAGGATAGTTAATTTTTTCATCAAATTCCACCCAATCGAGATTTGCCATCATGAGCAGGTAGCGTTTGCCGCTGGACGGGTCGCTGATGATAATGTGGTCACGGCCAGCTGTTTCCACTCGCCCGCGATAAACCATTGCATTCCATTTGTTGTTCCCTTGATAAGTAAAGTAAAATGTACCTACCTTACCTTTGTTGAAGCGCAGGATATTTTCGATAAATGATTCTTCCACCGCGCCTGCTAAAATCTGCTGCGTTGTCCCCAACGGAACCACCGGGGCGGCATACGTGGGGCCAGAAGGCATAAGCATCGGAGAGACGGCAGGTTGTGTCCGACTGCCCGGGATCATTGAAGCAGAATAAACACCAGGATCATAATTCATTGGATAGTAACTATAGCCTCCACAAGTCATGAGAAGATCAGCTCCTTATTAATTTATCTGTAAAATTCGGGACAGTAGCCCGGTACCCCGACATAGAAGCAATGATTTTTGTGTGCAAAATCAAACTTCGTCATGGGGGATCTTGGCATCGTTTCGGTACAGGGAGCCCGGTACTTTTTCCCCGGACTGGGGTTAAAAAACCACAAGTTCATTTTTGCACGAGGCTCCCTAAATCCGTGTAACAAATCCCTGGCCCTCTGGAGGTCAGCTTCTGTGGGACGTTGTGTATACAATGTTCCATTTAAGACAGGCTCGAAGTGAGGAATATCGGTTCCAGGAATGGTTTGATAGATCGCATGTCTGATATTGCGCAGCCCTTTGAAGTCAGGAGCACAGTCAGCCTCGACTCGATTAGCTACAACCGTTCCTACCATGCTCATTCCTTGAGCACCTTCACCAATGGCTTCCGCCAGCATGAGCCTCGCTAATTCCTCCACGTCACTTGCACTATGTTTGATTCGTCTACCCATTTTCTCACCACCTTCGGCTTATACAAGTAACTTATTACCTGAAGCTGGTTTTGGTAACTTGCCTATGAGCCCAAATGGAATTATTCATAACATTCAGTACCTTCCGACCGAAAATACGCTGACCGCTTTTTTTGAAAAGGTGGGTATTTATCCTAATCATAAGGCTCTGGTAATGATGCCAATAAAAATGTAATTAGTCATTGGGGTACATAAGGATTGGCTTTTTGCGGGGATTTTGGATAAGCATTTTAACAAGAAAAAGTTTAGAAGCTGGAACAAAAGTGTCTTTATAAAAAAAGCTGAACTAACTTGTGGCTGCGATCCTATTAAAGAAGGTCTTTCCCCTTTAAACAGGGCGATTGAAAAAATTGTTTTTACACCAACTGCCTGAATGCCAAAAAAGTCTCCAAAGCACTTAATATTCCCGTCAGCCACAGAAAGGTAAGAACACTTTATTTTAAGCAGTATTGGACTATCAGATGTGATACTAAAAAGAGAACTTCGCAGAAGCGTCATCATTAGCAGTGAAAAAGGGAGTGCCCACTGTAAGAATATGGCAGCAGGCGGACGTGAGTTACAAAATAAGACATTAATCCTCCGGTGTTCTATCAATATAAAGTCGAGTTACTTCGGTAAAATCCCCTTGTTGAATTTCCTTTTTAGTTGCTTTCTTTTCCAGTGAATCATGGGTATTCATACTGGGTGCTACGGTAGGTTCGTTTCTTTTTACGTCTTTTTTATCCATATAGATTTATGCTCCTTTTTTAAGGTTTATTGAATCCTAAAGAAGAAAATAACAGGGTGCTTTTATTTTATATAACTGTGCATCTCTACGGCAGTCATAGGATTCAAAAAAAACGCCATTACTGGCGTTAGATTATTCATTGTTTTCCTTGTCATTTTCATTAATTAAATTCTTTACATCTTGCACCATTTCATCATAAGTCTGATTGACCTTATTCATGATTTCATCTTGAGGGGTGGCGCTATTTTCGAAGTTCATACTCTTTTTATCATCTTTTCCCACTTTTTTCACCTCCGATGAAGGTAGGGTGTGTAAAGTGTAGAAAAAATATTCTTTAAGCAGTTATTTCCTCGACAAATAAGTAACAGATACCAGGCTTGCAACATGGGTGACATTTTTTTGCAACCAGGATTCCTTCAATCGCCCCCTATTGGGTTCAGGGTAGCTTTGCGTTCCAGTTAAATAAGGCAATTCTGGTTGATGGGCAAACACTTTTACTCCCCATCTTTGTACTAAATCTTCAACACCGACATGATCAAGATGACCATGTGCCAGTATGATTGCATTTCGACTTACTATTTTAACCAAACCGTTGAAGACATAAGCTCTTCATGCACCATGCCTTCTTTAAATTTTTAATAGTGAAGTAATCATATTCCGACGGCTGCTGATGCTCACGATAACCAATAATCCGGAATCAATTCATATGTAATTGCAGCAAGTATCTTCTGGAATACAAATGTGCGGACTGTTCCGGATGTCCCCAAAAGATCCGGTACACTAAAGCCAGAGGCAACCGGCATATGCATTTAAATATGGTTTTATAAAGAGACGAAGTAAAGGCCAAGACAGCCATTGAATATGCCAAGAAAATGCTCAAATTGAAAAACTACACACGAAGCGTTTCAGGAAGAACTGTTTCACTTAATTTGACAACCGCCTTATAAAAAAACATTTAAACATTGGATACCATTTCTTTATTTCCGAAATACATACTGAATCGACACTTTCCTGTACATATTTCATATAGTAAACACATACATCTATAAGGGTTACATTAGAGCCTAAAGGGTCTTACCCTTGTTTTTCAACAATAATTTGGTATGAGCAGGTAACCTGAATGAACTATTTAAGATAAAGTTTACATTTCCAGGGGATTCCAATATATGAAACTGCCATCCCGCATATTTACAGTGCATTCTACGATTAGTCATACTAAATCTGCTCTTCAAGCATTTTCTAATACTATCTTTAATAAGGGGGTTGTTGTCAGATGACAGATATAGCCTTTTTAACAGCTACTGAACTAGCACCTATCATCCAAACAAAGCAACTATCACCCGTGGAATTGACAAGACATATATTAGATCGCATGGAGATATTTGACCCTAAGATTAATTCTTATATTACAAAACTAAATGAATTAGCCCTTAAACAGGCAAGAGAAGCAGAAAATAGTATCATGCACGGGCAATATAGGGGACCCCTGCACGGAATTCCAATCGGTATCAAGGATAATTACGAAACAAAAGGTATACGAACCACAGCTGGCTCAAAAGTATTTGCTCAATATACTCCTAATAAAACTGCCACGACAGTAAAAAAACTGTTAGGTGCAGGTGGGATTATGTTAGGAAAACTAAACATGCACCCACTTGGTACCGGATTAACTGGTACGAATCCATTATTCGGTAACACACGAAACCCTTGGAACATCCATTATATGCCGGGTGCTTCAAGCAGTGGCAGTGCTGCGGCCTTAGCAGCAGGACTAGCAACTCTTACAACTGGAACAGATACATTTGGCTCAATACGTGTACCGGCTGCCATGAGTGGAATTTACGGATTAAAGCCTACCTATGGGCTCGTTAGTACGTATGGACTTATCCCGTTGGCATGGTCACTGGATCATGCAGGGCCAATGGCACGTTCGGTTTCAGATTTAGCACTTATGCTCCATTATATGGCTGGCTTCGATCCCAAAGATCCAACTAGCCTGAAAATACCGGCCCAAGATTACACCGCCAACCTAAAAAAAGGAATTACAGGAGTAAATATTGGAATTCCTACTTACTTCTTAAAAGGATTAGATCCTGATATCGAAAAGCTCTTTCATCGTGCAGTTTCAACCTTAAGGGCATTAGGTGCGGAGATAAAGGAAATTGAGATACCTGAATTATCGATGTCTACATTTTCCGGCTATGTAATTATGCCAGGGGAAGCATCTGCCCACACTTACGACATGTTACAGACTCAGCCGCAGGATTTCCCGACCGACACTCGGGCACTGCTCTTATCCGGTTCATTGACAAGTACACCTCAATATCTCAAGGCACAACAAGCGCGGAGAAAGCTAGTAAAGGCATTTAAAAAAATCTTTAAGAATATTGATATAATTCTTGGCCCCACAATCCCTATCACAACACCAGCATTTAATAAAAATTGGGTTGCTCAAAATTTAGAAGTTATTAAAGCCTGTTTGCCATTTACCGCACCGGCTAATTTAACCGGTACTCCAAGTCTGTCAGTACCAATGGGCCTATGTTCAAAGGGGCTCCCTATGGGCATGCAATTGATCGGAAACCATCTTTCTGAGAAACTGTTATTGCAGGCTGGGCATGCATGGGAACAAACAAATCCATTAAGTTTTAAAATGAATAGTTAAACGAATGTGGATATAATCGTAAAACTATGTCTCTCAATTATGTATGAATTTTGGCGTAGTGATGCAGAAGGTGACACAGACAGCTGAAAAGCTGGGTGGGTTTTGCCATAAGTATTATTTATAAACGATAGGTTCAGTGGTTTCTTCGTCTGTTCACGGTCTTGTACCTTGTTTTCTTGGTGGACTAAAGTTTGAAGCTTCATCGTTTACCACTCGCAATTAATAATGAACCTGCTCAATTAAAATAAATCAGTAAATAATTGGCAATTGCCATTGCATAAAAAATACAGGCAAGGAATATTGATTGAAGTTGATGTTCACATGAAGGAGATCCAGGAGCGTATAGGACATAGTGACATTCAACCAGGCATGGACATATATGCCCATATGACTAAAACATAAAAAGAGAGGCCTCCCATAAGTTCAGTAACTTAATAAAAGACCTCTCTTATAAAATTGGTTCAAAACATGAACAACACCACATTATATTATTCCTCAGCTACAATGAAATTGATCCATACCTGTGAGCTATTTTTTATGATGTATGGGTCTTTTCCAGAAAAAGGAGGAGTACTTCTCCATATCTCATTACTTCGTTATTCCAGATATTCCTGGGGTTGCGGGACCTGTCCCTTTGTCCCGGTTCCAGAAACGGGACTGCGCAATGGCCGCCACAAAATCCGTCTTGAAATTTGGACTCTTTGTTGCAATGACGACACCTTCTAAGTTATCTGATGCTGGCAGTACGATCATTGCTTGACCTGTTGAAGCAATACCAATCGGCTTATAAAGTTTATAGGCTATGTTCACAAACTCTGAAACATTTTCCGTAAACCTTTTTTCATTAGCAGTATTTCCTCCGACCACGTAAACGGAGTCAACTAAATATGGACCAGAAGTCAGGAACGTTTTATTTACCTTGATTTTTGCCCCATTGGCTCCAGTGACGAATCCAAGCCTTTCACTAATGATATCGTAAAAAATCTTATGCTGGTCAAAGAAATTAAGAACCTCAGTGACTTCCTGATCATTAAAACCATCACCAATCAGTACACCGACTTTTTTCGTATACGCACTTGGAGGTGTATGGTATTGACTTAAAGATGGGTAACTGTCAGAAACCGGAACATGGCTGCCTGATGGACGGGCAACACCAATATTATCTGCAACGGTTGACGCCAGTTCCACATCAACATTGGCTAATAAATTCACATTTTGTTGACGAACTGATTCATCAATCACATTACCGAGTTGATAGCTAAACGCTTCAATGGTATGCATTTTCTCAACAGGCGTTAAGCTATTCCAAAATATCCGCGTCTGTGAAAAATAATCATTTACCGAATCAATTCGTTTCCTTGTAGTGTGACCGCTTACTTCTTTTGGATAATGTTCATAGCCACCTTCTTTGACCGGTGTCTCATGCGGGGTATTATCCGCCAACGAATTATTATGGTAGTTCACATGGTCCACATCGATGCGATAACGCATAGGTCCACGTCTTTGGTTATTATGAAATGGGCAAACTGGTTTATTAATAGGTAACTCCTGGAAATTTGGCCCAATCCGATAAAGTTGTGCACTATGATAAGCAACTAACCTGCCCTGCAAAACAGGATCATTGGAAAAGTCTATCCCAGGAACAACGTTGGCGGGATTAAACGCGACTTGCTCTGATTCCGTATGGTAATTCTCAATGTTGCGATTTAGCGTCATCTTACCAATGATCTCAACTGGAATCAGTTCTTCTGGCCAGAACTTGGTCGGATCAAGAATGTCAACATCATATTTCTGTTCATCTTCAACTGGAATGAGTTGAACTCCTAATTCGTACTCTGGATATGCACCACGGTCAATCGCCTCTCGGAGATCTTTTCGATGAAAATCAGGATCAATACCGCCAATTTTAATTGCCTCTTCTTGGAGTAAAGATTCAACACCAAGAACAGGTTTCCAAACAAACCGTACATAAGTGGCTTTACCTTGTTCATTCACAAAGGTATACGTATTTATCGACCACGATTCCATATGGCGATAACTTCTTAAAACTCCTCGGTCAGACATAATCCAAGTGACCATGTGAATCGCTTCCGGGTTATTTGCGACGTAATCCCAAAATCTGTCGTGGGCACCTGTAGCTGTTGGGATATCATCATCCTGTTTTGATTGGTATGCATGCATAGCATCAGGGAATTTCATTGCGTCAAAGTTAATAAGTATAGGCATGGCAATGGTTGTCAAATCGTAATTTCCCTCTTCCGTATACATCTTCACTCCCTGACAACGTAAATCTCTTGCTGTATCATAAGAACCTTTTGGCCCTTGGACAGTTGAAAAGCGGATGGTTAGAGGCGTCTTTTTTCCAGATTCTTGTAGAAAACCTGCTTTAGTCACATGCTTCATGGATTTGTAGCATTCAAACTCACCATGGGCACTGTAACCCCGGGCATTGGACCACCCGTTCAGGCTGCTCTTCATGTACAAAGTGAGTGATTTTTTCAAAGTACTGCCAATCCTCGTGTAATGTCGGCCCACGTTCGCCAGCTTTCAATAACTCCCTGTCATTTGCAATAGTCCTTCCTTGATTGGTTGTCAATGGTTTCCCGATGTTTTGAACACGATACTTGTCTAATTGCTCTTGTTTTCTATCCTTCATCGGATTATTATTCAACATGAAATTCCTCCCAAAGTATTCTATTGGATACTATTGTTAGGTTGCACCAAGAAACCGTAAACATGCATACTTATATACATATTGGGCATCGATGTTCTACAATTGAAGCCTTACCGCGCGTATGAAAGGACAAAAGCAATGACATATAGCAGGCTGTCGAGAAACCCTCGACAGCCTTTTTAATTATTTATAATATTTGTTCTTTCATCGTTTTAATTTGTTAAAATAAAAATAACAAAATATGGCGGTGATAAAGTTGCTCCATACAAAATCAA
>NZ_JBHUEO010000019.1:0-103851 GCF_042680885.1 Siminovitchia sediminis
GTGTGGTGACACATGGAGCTGACGGATACTAATCGATCGAGGGCTTAATCAAAATTAAAAGGCGGAAGCGCCCGTCCGGTCCAAGGTGACTTGTGACCTCGAGGGGCTGGGCGCCGGAGCTGGATTGAATAAAAAGCGCAGGCGACTGACCTGGTGCGACAAGCGCTGGAGCTTCCGGCGAAAAAGCCGGCAGGCTTTGACAGAGGAAGTGAAGCGACCTCGAGCACCAAGGAGCCGTAGCTGGATTGAACAATTCTTGGTATCTTCTCTTATCTGGTTTTGAGAGAATGAAAAATTTCTCTTGAAAAATACATAAAACAAAGTATAATAAAAGATGTCGCAAAAGGATCTTCTGCTAGAAACGCTCACGTCCTGTGAGAATGCAGAAGCCAGCATATTCAAGTCTGGTGGCGATAGCGAAGAGGTCACACCCGTTCCCATCCCGAACACGGAAGTTAAGCTCTTCAGCGCCGATGGTAGTGAGGGGATTCCCCTTGTGAGAGCAGGACGCTGCCAGGCAAACTACTCATAAGGATGACATGTCATCATCCTATACTTTGGAGGATTAGCTCAGCTGGGAGAGCACCTGCCTTACAAGCAGGGGGTCGGCGGTTCGAACCCGTCATCCTCCACCATTATATGCCGGCCTAGCTCAATTGGTAGAGCAACTGACTTGTAATCAGTAGGTTGGGGGTTCAAGTCCTCTGGCCGGCACCATTATGTATACTAGATGTCTGAATATGTCGAGTGACCGGAATATACTTATTAAGAGCCATTAGCTCAGTCGGTAGAGCATCTGACTTTTAATCAGAGGGCCGCAGGTTCGAATCCTGCATGGCTCACCATTTGCGGGTGTGGTGGAATTGGCAGACACGCTAGACTTAGGATCTAGTGCCGTAAGGCGTGGGGGTTCGACTCCCTTCACCCGCATTTTTACGCGGAAGTAGTTCAGTGGTAGAACACCACCTTGCCAAGGTGGGGGTCGCGGGTTCAAATCCCGTCTTCCGCTCTTTATTTTGCCGGGGTGGCGGAACAGGCAGACGCACAGGACTTAAAATCCTGCGGTAGGTGACTACCGTACCGGTTCGATTCCGGTCCTCGGCATTTCCGCTTATTGCGCCCGTAGCTCAATTGGATAGAGCGTCTGACTACGGATCAGAAGGTTATGGGTTCGACTCCTTTCGGGCGCGTACATATTACTATATATGTAACGGGAAGTAGCTCAGCTTGGTAGAGCACTTGGTTTGGGACCAAGGGGCCGCAGGTTCAAATCCTGTCTTCCCGACCACGTTATGGGGCCTTAGCTCAGCTGGGAGAGCGCCTGCTTTGCACGCAGGAGGTCAGCGGTTCGATCCCGCTAGGCTCCACCATTAACATAATTAGAATTTGGATTTGGGCGGCGTAGCTCAGCTGGCTAGAGCGTACGGTTCATACCCGTGAGGTCGGGGGTTCGATCCCCTCCGCCGCTACCAATTGTAGGACCTTTAGCTCAGCTGGTTAGAGCAGACGGCTCATAACCGTCCGGTCGTAGGTTCGAGTCCTACAAGGTCCACCATTTTACTTTTTCGGGAGGAATACCCAAGTCTGGCTGAAGGGATCGGTCTTGAAAACCGACAGGCGGGTCAAACCGCGCGGGGGTTCGAATCCCTCTTCCTCCGCCATCTACTTTCTATTATCGCGGGATGGAGCAGTCTGGTAGCTCGTCGGGCTCATAACCCGAAGGTCGCAGGTTCAAATCCTGCTCCCGCAATCAACTTAAAGGTCCCGTGGTGTAGCGGTTAACATGCCTGCCTGTCACGCAGGAGATCGCGGGTTCGATTCCCGTCGGGACCGCCATTATGATTTGACAAAAGGCAGCTGCTGAACTTGGATGCTGCTGGGGCTGTTTTTATACTTCTCATAGCACGTATTACATAAGGCTCAGTAGCTCAGTCGGTAGAGCAAAGGACTGAAAATCCTTGTGTCGGCGGTTCGATTCCGTCCTGAGCCACCATTTAGACATTTGTATAGAATGTCCTTTCATGGCGGCTATGGCGAAGTGGTTAACGCATCGGATTGTGGCTCCGACATCGTGGGTTCGATTCCCACTAGTCGCCCCATTACAGGTTATGCGGGTGTAGTTTAGTGGTAAAACTACAGCCTTCCAAGCTGTTGTCGTGGGTTCGATTCCCATCACCCGCTCCAATGATGGGCCTATAGCTCAGTTGGTCAGAGCGCACGCCTGATAAGCGTGAGGTCGGTGGTTCAAGTCCACTTAGGCCCACCATTCCGCAGTAGCTCAGTGGTAGAGCTATCGGCTGTTAACCGATCGGTCGTAGGTTCGAATCCTACCTGCGGAGTTTTTTACATTATATTTTTCTTATAGAGGGGAAGTACTCAAGAGGCTGAAGAGGCGCCCCTGCTAAGGGCGTAGGTCGCGTAAGCGGCGCGAGGGTTCAAATCCCTCCTTCTCCGCCATTACCTATGGCCCCTTGGTCAAGCGGTTAAGACACCGCCCTTTCACGGCGGTAACACGGGTTCGAATCCCGTAGGGGTCATCTATAAAAAAGAGGCTGGGACATAACTAGCCACACAGAAAGGAAAAAGGTTCCGATCATCTGTTTTTGATGGCCGGAACCTTTTTCGTTGGCTTTTGCTCTTTCAGATCGCCTTAGGTGCTCATAGCGGTGAACTTTTTCAAGTTTACTGCCATAAGCGCAAATCCCTATTCATTGTTCACCTTCTTTTTCCCTCTTACGGAGAAACGGGTGAAACGCAAATTAGCATTCAGGAATCCGAAGACTGGCTCCACGTCGATTTTGCGATTTACGTAGATCTCCCCAGTTCTTTCCCTGTCGTATTCCCAGTTGGCGGAATGGAAGGGGTTGTCCTTAAATTTCTTTATCTTCTCTTTTCGGTATGTATTGTAGGTAATGAGCGGAATGCGTTTCGGCTGGTGACCACGTCTTCGTAATTTTGCTCGCTGCCATAGCCTGCATCGGCGACGATGTAGGATATAAGGTCAAAAAGCCTTCTTCGATCTTGTTCAAAAAAGGAATGAGGGTGCGTGTATCCGTCGGGTTTGGAAAAACATCATAAGCGAGCACATATTGGCCCTCGGTCGTTAACCTGCACATTATAGCCGGCTTATAGCTGACCGTTTTTCATGTAATCATCTTCATACGCATAAAGTCAGTGAATGCTTCATCTGGTATGCTTTCCACCACATCGTGGACGGCATAGGCAATGTCATTTTCCTGTAGTTTTATTTCCAAATCCAGCGGCAAAACAACCTGATTCATGTTATAATCTTTAAACATAAGGATACCTCTGAATTATTATGGTTGTGGTGATTTTAATTCTATCAGAAGGTATCTTTTTTACTCGCTAAAACACATAAAGAGTGGCATCTACACCAACTATGTTGGTGGATGCCACTCTTTTTATTTACTGGGTTTTGTCCCAGCCTCTTTATTTTTGTTACTTTTTTTTATCCCGATCTACATATCCGTCTGTTTCATGGAAGGGCAGATCTCCAAATGGTGCATCGATATTTTCCTCCTCCAATGTTTCTTCATATTTCCTTTCCGTATCTGTCTGAAATACCTCTACTTCCTCTAATTCTGCATCATTTCCGGTAAACATTTCATATTCTTCGGTAAAACCTTCTCTTATCTCATTTTCGTATAAGTCTTGGTAACTGTCATAGTCTCCCTCAAAATCAGAAGGGGTTTCAGATGTCCCAAATCTCGCCACATCCTGGAATGTATCTTCATAATCCCGAACGCCTTGTCGATCATGGCGATCAGCAAATGTGTTGTCATAGGCAGGTTTTAAATAGTCCTCTTCTGCCGGACGATCTTGTTCAATTGAATTTTCAGCGGAGTGCGCTACACATGTGTCCGTATAAGGTATTGCTTCCAGGCGCTCATAGTTGATCTCTTGGCCGCACACTCTGCATTTCCCGTATGTTCCCTCTTCTAACGCTGTAAGAGCTGCTTCTACTTTTCCCAGCTGGTCTTCTTCATGGACGGACAGAGCCATATCTTTTTCCCTTTCATACAATTCCGATCCCAGATCGGCGGGATGGTTATCATATGCGGATAATTCATGGCGGTCCCTTTCAGATTCACGTGCTAAAATGCCTTCATCCGCTTGGATTGTTCTTGATAAGTTTTCTTTTTCTTCCAGTAACAGATTTTTTAATGTATCTAATTGCTTCTTTGTGAGCATGTGTTCACTTCCCTTTGCAGTTTATCATTAGTATGATCGATTTTTGGTGTAATAATAAAAATGATCGTGGTATTTATTTTCCTTTATTTTGATCAGTCTAAACCTGAAAGAAAAATGAGCGGTACGATGGGATCCGGTTATAATAAAAGTTATCGGGAGACATGCTACATTCACTTATACAAATTGGGGGCAATTCATTTTACTCCTGTCCAGACAGCAGGGTCAAAAGGATAGGTGAGAAAAAGCTGTTTTACTACATTTCATGCAATCCATCATATATAATAAGGTAGAGATTAAGCTTATTGCTTATAGGAGAGATTGATGTTGATTCATTCACCGTATCACACCAAATTTGTTGATACTATGAAGCATAAAGAACACCAAACGAATAAAGTGTTAGTCAGCTATACGAGAAAGGTGAAGAAGATCGATCCGGTGGGTTTTTTTCAAATGAACCGGTCTGTTTATACTGGAGAACGGTTCTTTTGGCAAAGTCCGGATGATCCTATGACCATCGTGGGGATTGGCCTGCTTCGTACATTTCTAAACCATAGAGCAGACGATCGTTTTTCACAAATAGAAAAAGAATGGCGTGAACTCCTTTCTCGTGCTGTCATTGACAACCCCACCCGGACGGAGGGAACGGGACCGCTTTTATTTGGCGGTTTTTCTTTTGATCCTTACAGTGTGAAAGAAGAAATGTGGCAGCCATTTGGGGATACGCTGTTTTATTTGCCTGAATACATGTTAACCATTCTTAATGAGGACTGCTATATAACTGTAAACCAGTTTGAAAACAGTGAAATGAGCCGTTCATCCAATCAGATTAAGAAAATGTTTGACCTGTTCCTAAAAAATGCGGATTCATATGATGTACAAGCACCGTCTATAAGCAGCAAGGAAGAGCTTTCTGTTCCTGAATGGCTCACTTCTGTATCAACCGTGATCAACAAGTTGAAAACAACTGATACCGTCGATAAGGTTGTTTTGGCGCGGAAGCTGAAACTTGGCTTTTCTCAGCCTGTTCTTACGGATTATGTATTGAAGGAGCTTCGTGTTCAACAGAAGAACAGTTTTATCTTCCTCCTTGAAACAGCAGATGGGGGCTTTATCGGGGCTTCTCCGGAAAGGCTTGTTCAGAAAAAAGACGATCTTGTGTTATCCACCAGTTTGGCGGGCTCTATCGGGAGACACGTAGAACCTGAAGAAGATAAAAAATTGGGAGATTGGCTTTTGAAGGATGAAAAAAACCGCTATGAGCATGCTTTGGTAGTTCAAATGATCAGGCGTGCTCTGCAGCCTTATTGTAAGGAACTCCACATTCCTGAAGAGCCTATCCTGCTTAAGACCCCATATATCCAACATCTCTATACGCCGGTGTCCGGTACTGCAAGGCCCGAAACATCTATTTTTCATCTTGTGGGTGAATTGCATCCCACGCCAGCTCTTGGCGGCGTACCTACCAGGGAAGCCATGAAAATGATCAGGGATCAGGAAAAAATGGACAGGGGTTTTTATGCAGCTCCGGTCGGATGGACCGATTATCGGGGGAACGGAGAGTTTATCGTAGCCATCCGCTCTGGTTTGATCAAGAATCAGGAAGCCTTTTTATATGCCGGGTGCGGACTCGTTGCAGATTCGGATCCAGAAGAAGAGTTAAAAGAAACGGGAATCAAATTTCAACCAATGTTAAAGGCAATGGGAGGAAGTTTTGAATGAACTGGCAGAAAACATTAACGGAGTATGCAGCAGGTTTTATTGAGGGTCTCGTACAGGCCAGAGTGGATGAAGTGGTAATCAGCCCGGGATCACGGTCCACTCCTTTGGCAATGCTGCTTGCCGAACATCAGGACATGAAAGTGTATATGAATATCGATGAGCGCTCTGCAGCTTTTTTTGCACTGGGCCTGGCAAAAGCATCCCGACGGCCTGTTTGCTTGCTCTGTACCTCAGGTACTGCTGCCGCCAATTATTTTCCTGCTGTAATTGAAGCTAGTTTATCAAGAGTGCCGTTAATTGTTTTGACTGCTGACCGTCCGCATGAATTAAGAGATGTAGGTGCTCCTCAGGCCATTGATCAGCTCCATCTGTATGGCCGATATGTCAGATGGTTTGCAGACATGGCTCTTCCGGAGACGGGGGAGGACATGATCAAATATGCAAAAACAGCGGCGATTCGGGCTGCCTCTGTTTCGAGAGGTTTGCTGCCCGGACCGGTACATGTCAATTTTCCTTTGAGGGAGCCTCTGGTACCTCTGTTAGAACCTTATCCTTTTAATGAAAAGAATCCTGGACCCACCCTTCCTTTTAGTACTGAAGGCCACTTGCAAGTTCCGCTTGAAATCTGCCGGGAAATAGCAGAAAAGTGTTCATCATACGAAAAAGGCTTGATTATATGCGGAACGATTGATCAGAAAAAATTTCCCGAAGCTGTAGTAGAACTTGCCAAGACATTGGGGTATCCCATATTAGCAGATCCACTGTCACAGCTTAGGAGCGGATCATTTGATAAGAAGGCTGTCATTGACTGCTATGACACCTTTTTGCGGTCCAACTTTGTAAAAGAAAGGCTCAAACCTGATATTAT
This sequence comes from Siminovitchia sediminis, assembly GCF_042680885.1. NCBI lineage: Bacteria > Bacillati > Bacillota > Bacilli > Caryophanales > Bacillaceae > Siminovitchia > Siminovitchia sediminis. Next base: position 6,800 of record NZ_JBHUEO010000019.1, read on the forward strand.
TATTCAATTTGGCGGCCAGCCGGTTTCTAAGCCGCTGTCCCTGTTTTTAAAAACCATAAGACAATCTGTGGAACATATTATTGTTGATGGAAACGGCGGCTGGAGGGACCCTTACCGTCTTAGCACTCATATGGTCCATAGTAATGAGACAGTTTTTTGCCGCCAGCTGCAGGAACTTGCGGAAAAAAAGCAGTCCCAATCATGGAGTGATTTATGGACGAGGGTCAACGATCAGGCAAAAAGCGTCATACATTCCTTTATGGAGTCAATTTCCGACATGGAAGAAGGTAAGGCAGTCTATCTAATGAGTCATGTATTGCCGCCGGAAAGCACGCTTTTTATTGGCAATAGCATGCCGATCAGGGATGTGGACACCTTTTTTCATACCAATGAAAACAATATCCGACTGATGGGGAACCGCGGAGCAAACGGAATTGATGGAGTGGTGTCAGCTGCAGTAGGTGCTGCGGTACATGAACGGCCACTTTTTCTGCTAATTGGAGATTTATCCTTTTTCCATGACATGAACGGACTGCTTGCTGCAAAGCTCCATAAAATTAATATCAATATTATTTTATTGAACAACGACGGCGGGGGGATTTTCTCGCATTTGCCGCAAGCAGGTGAAAAAGATTTTGAATTGATTTTTGGGACTCCGACTGGTTTGAATTACGAGTATGCTGCTATGCTGTATAACGGACAGTACACAAAGGTTTTGGACTGGGAAGACTTAGATCTTTCGATTCGTGAAGCAGCTTCCAATGAAGGTTTAAATATTATCGAAATTCCAACTGACAGGACAAGGAACTTGGACGTACACCGGGCGTTATGGGAACAGGTTTCCCAGGAAATAAACAAATATCTCCGAAGTGACGAACAATGAGGATATATGTCGAAGGGATTTCGTACAATGTAGAAGCCGAAGGGAAAGCAGATGGTGCGCCTGTAATTCTTCTGCATGGGTTTACTGGTGATCATACGACATGGCATTATTTAAGGAAAGCGTTAGAAAAGTCTTTCTATGTGATTTCCATCGATTTGCTCGGGCATGGCCAAACCGATGCTCCTATGGACCCTAAGCGTTATGAGATGGATCAGGCTGCAAAAGATATTATCTATATCATGAATGAACTGCGTATACCAAAAGCTCACCTGCTTGGTTATTCCATGGGCGGAAGATTGGCCTTAGGCATTGCGGTTATGTATCCGGAAAGGCTGAATAGCCTAATGCTGGAAAGCACTTCCCCGGGCTTGAAAACGGAAAGTGAAAAGCTTGCTCGGATTCGCAATGATGAAACCTTGGCAAAAAGGATATTGGGAGAAGGTATTATAAATTTTGTTGATTTTTGGGAGAATATCCCATTATTTCAGACTCAGAAAAGGCTTCCGGATCATATAAAAAATGAAATAAGAACACAAAGACTTCAAAATACACCGATTGGACTTGCCAACAGTTTAATAGGATTTAGTACAGGAAAGCAGCCTTCTCTGTGGGGGGAGCTGTCAAGCATGAGCATCCCTGTATTAATCATGTACGGGGAGCTCGATCAGAAGTTTTGCACCATTGCCAAAGAAATGAATGAACTTGTCCCAGGTGCTGAGTTAGTGAAATTTCAACATGCAGGTCATGCAATCCATGTGGAAGTACCCGAAAAGTTTGTTACAATAGTGATGGAGTTTCTGTACGAGTTGGAACATATATCATAAGGAGGAGGTTCCTTTTATGGCAATTACTTGGACAAAGGAAAGAGACTATGACGAAATTTTATATGAAACGTATAATGGGATTGCAAAAATAACCATTAACCGTCCGGAAGTACATAATGCATTTACTCCAAGAACTGTGTCTGAAATGATCGATGCTTTCGCTTATGCCCGCGATGATGAAAAAATTGGAGCGATTATCCTTACCGGTGCAGGGAACAAAGCATTCTGCTCGGGTGGTGACCAAAAAGTCCGAGGTCATGGAGGATATGTTGGAGAAGACAATATTCCGCGTCTGAATGTGTTGGATCTGCAAAGGTTGATCAGAGTAATACCGAAGCCTGTGGTGGCCATGGTAGCAGGATATGCTATAGGTGGCGGGCACGTATTGCATGTTGTATGTGATTTGACGATTGCAGCAGATAATGCTGTGTTTGGCCAGACAGGTCCGAAAGTAGGCAGTTTTGATGCCGGCTATGGTTCCGGGTATCTGGCCCGAATCGTCGGCCACAAAAAGGCTAAGGAAATCTGGTTCCTGTGCCGTCAGTATAATGCACAGGAAGCTCTCGAAATGGGACTGGTCAATACAGTCGTTCCACTTGACCAGCTTGAGGAAGAGACCGTGAAATGGTGTGAAGAAATGCTTGAAAAGAGCCCGACTGCACTTCGCTTCTTAAAAGCTGCATTCAATGCGGATACAGACGGATTGGCGGGGCTCCAGCAAATGGCTGGAGATGCAACGCTCCTTTATTATACAACGGATGAAGCAAAAGAAGGACGGGATGCATTCAAAGAGAAGCGCAAGCCTGACTTTGGCCAATTCCCGCGTTTTCCATAAAAATGTAAGTTAAAGGACCTGGTGGACATCCATCGGGTCTTTTTATCAATGAGAAAGCAAGGAGTTTTAATATGGCAATCACTACTCCAAATTGGCTGGAAAAGAGAGTGGACTTATCACCTGATCGTACAGCACTTGTTTTTAAAGACCAATCTTGGACCTTTCAAGAGATGTTTACACTGGTTCAAAAGACCGCCGGACAAATGACAGATTTGGTCCCCGGAGACTGCAATCGTGTAGCCGTTCTTTTAAACAATAGGCCGGAGAGCGTTTGGATTATCCACGCGATTCAACAGCTTGGTCTTGAAACTGTTTTTTTAAACTGCCGTTTAACGGCAAACGAACTCCTTTTTCAAATCAAAGACAGCAAGCCTGGATTGATCATCTATGACAGCCCTAATGCTCATACACTGGTGAAATTAGAGCCTTCCTTGGAACCTGCCGTTGTTTCGGTAAAAGAATTGGTCAGCCGTCCTATTCAAAAAATGCCTTATAAGAAAGAGATTCATCTTGATGATGTTTGTTCTATTATGTATACCTCCGGAACAACAGGAAACCCAAAAGGAGTTTTACAAACATACGGAAATCATTGGTGGAGTGCTTCTGGATCCATCTTGAATATAGGGCTGGAGAAAAATGATTCATGGCTGTGCACAGTGCCCATTTATCATATTAGCGGATTTTCTATTTTAATGCGAAGCATCATTTATGGCCTTCCCGTCATCTTAATGGAAAAGTTTGACGAAAGGATCGTCAACCAGCTTTTATCATCAGGACAGGTAACGATCATGTCAGCTGTGTCCGCGATGATCACACGAATGTTAACTGCACAAGGAGAACAATCTTATCATCCGGCATTCCGATGTTTATTGGCAGGCGGAGGTCCAGTGCCAAAACCGCTGTTGAAAGCATGTAAGGATCAAGGTATTCCGGTGTTCCAGACATACGGAATGACTGAAACTTCTTCTCAAATTGTCACACTTTCTCCTGAAGACAGTTTGACCAAACTGGGCTCCGCGGGAAAACCATTATTTCCATCGCAATTGAAAGTTATGGCGGATTCTGACCAGGAAGCAAAACCCATGCAGGAAGGAGAAATTTTTGTAAAAGGCCCCAATGTAACCCCCGGTTATTTAAACAGGGATGACGCAAATCGAATCTCCTTTAAAGATGGCTGGTTTTCAACAGGAGATATTGGATATAAAGACGAGGACGGGTTTGTTTACATTTTGGACCGGCGTTCTGATCTCATCATTTCTGGAGGAGAAAATATATATCCGGCTGAACTGGAAGGAGTGCTGGTCAGCCATCCGTCCGTTGAAGAAGCAGGGGTGACAGGAATAGAAGATTCCAAGTGGGGGAGCGTGCCTTATGGATTTGTAGTTGCGACGGAAGATGTGAAAGAAGAAGAATTAATTGAGTATTGCCGCCAGAAGCTGGCTTCCTATAAGGTGCCCAAAAGAATTCTTAAGGTGGCCGAGCTTCCCAGAAACGGTGCGAATAAACTTATGAGACGCCTGCTTAAAGATTTATTATAAAATAACCAAAGGAACGGGGACAGCATGATCCCCGTTCCTTCCATTACTGCATTTGTTTATGAACGAACGTCTGGCAATCCGTTTCTTTTTCGTTGTCTGCTTCTTGCCCCGTATGGCTCACAATATAAATACGGTCTGCTGCACATAAATTTCCCTCTTGCCAGAAATGACAATTCTTTACTTCACAAAGAACATCTTCAGCCATGCGTATCACTCCTTGTCAGTTGATACAGGAGTATTTTCAGCTTAAATGACATGAAGTATGTGAGGAAAGAAACGTCAATTTTCGTTTTTAATTTTCTCCGGGACGTGGTCAATCCCCCCCGGATGGAATGGATGGCATTTTATAATTCGCCTGAATGTCATCCATCCTCCGCGAATGGCACCAAACCTCCGAATGGCCTCCAAGCCGTATTGAGAACAAGTCGGATAGAATCTGCACGTGGGAGGCTTGATCGGAGAGATCAATTTTTGATAAAAACGGATAATGAAAATAAATAATTGCTTCATTTTGAATAGCTTCTTTCATCGCTTGGAATAACCGGTTTCCTCAGCCGAGGCATGTTCTTGCTTAGTTGGCATCGGGTCAACGGTATGTTTTACTTTATAAGCTTTAGACGTAACCAAAGCGGTAACTGCTATCACGGCAATACAAATGATTACAGCAATGATCATGATCATGAACATCATGGCTTTCCAATCCCCCTGTCTATATGAGCCTATTGTAGCATAATTTTGATTGCCGTAGGAAAACATATCATTGTTTGGATGCTGTTACAATAGGGTAAGGTATATACAGGAGGTTGATAAAATGTCTACAGAAAACCAACAATTGATCGAGCTGGTCAATAAACAGGTGGCAAGCTGGACAGTACTCTACACGAAGCTACATAATTACCACTGGTTTGTAAAAGGGCCAAATTTCTTTACACTGCATGAAAAATTTGAGGAACTATATAATGAGGCAGCCCTCCACATTGACGAACTTGCTGAAAGATTGTTGGCATTAGGCGGAGAGCCGGTTGCGACCTTAAGAGAATCACTCGAGCTGGCAAGCGTTCAAGAAGCTGAAGGCAAAAAATCGGCTGAAGAAATGGTTCAGGATACGGTTAGTGATTTTGAAACACTTATAGCGGAATTGAAAAAAGGCATAGAACTTGCTGACAATGCAGGTGACGAGACAACAGGTGATATGCTGCTGTCTATCCATCAAAGTTTGGAAAAGCATAATTGGATGCTTAAGGCCTTCCTGGGAGAAAAAATCCAATAAAGTAAAAAGCCTGGAGCAAATCCAGGCTTTTTCGATGATTGAATTAGTACCAAAAGAATGGCCGCCTGTTCAAAAGTATGAAACCAGCTATTCTGAAATTTCCGCCTTCTGATATAATAAACGCGGAATTCCATATATGTATATTTTAGTGCAAAGGCTTATAATAGTCGGGACCGTTTTCTTTTCTGCCTTCAATTTGCGCAAATTTCCCTTTTAGCGTTTCCAGCATATATAACCGAATAAAGTAGTGTAGTTCATATTCGTTCATCTCCTTTACAATTTCTATTAAATCTTCGTGATCATACCCTTCCAATACAGCGAAAGTAATCATGTCTAAATCTTCTTCATCGCCAGTCAGCTTATCACGGTACAATTCAAATAATTCATCGATCAGTTTCATTTCATTCACCCTTTCGCCAGCGTTTTGTTCTTAGTATATATATACCCTTTAATGGTGAGAACAATCAAATATAATTAATATTTTATTGTCTGGAATAAAACAGATAGATACCATGCACACTATACATAACTAATTGCTAAAGGAGCTATTTCCATTGAACGATCAAAAGAAAACATATTATATATCTGTGGGCCCGGGAGAAATTTTAACCACTCCTTCAGCATCGCCCTGGCAATTTAAGATTGAGGCAAACGATGAGGAAATTACAAAACTTCGGGCAATATTTGATTCCAGCCAAGTAAACAGCATCGGTGATTTTTTTAGGGCACACGTGCCTTATGTAGAGTATTCAAATGACTCTACCAATGATCAGCATGACTCTAATTTGTACAGGGTATATCACATGATATACGAACTGGGGGATCAAGAGGCACGTGACCATATAGAAAGTATGGGCATTCTTGACGGATTTAGAAGTGAATAAATCAATTCAGTTGAATTGAATGTGAATAATAGTATATTTTAAAAGCGTTGGAGATATTTCCAGCGCGTTTTTCATTTTCAAAAAGGAAGATTTTTTATGATTACATTTTTGGATAATTGTCAAAATGAAGTTCAACTTTCATTTCAAAAGCACGCTTTTGAAATGATGCCCGGGCATGTATTGGTCATCTGCAAATATCAATCATCCTGGCTGTTAACCAATCATCCCGCGCGTGGACTGGAATTTCCGGGCGGAAAAGTGGAAGAAGGTGAGACAGTTGAAGAAGCCGGGATTAGAGAAGTATTCGAGGAGACGGGAGGCCACGCATCTATTCTCGATTATCTCGGAGAATACAAAGTAGTGGACAAAGAAAAAGGCCCTTTCGTCAAAGCAATTCTTGCAGCAGAGATTTATCAGTTGGAGAAAAAGGACCATTATTTAGAAACCGAAGGTCCTGTGCTGATCAAGGGAGATCTCACTTCCAGGCTGCAAGGAAGCGACTTCAGCTTTATTATGAAAGATAAAGTAGTTCCAACGGCTCTTCGGAAAATATGGGATCGAAGGTTGCTTTAGGGTATTGTATAAAATAGAGATTAGATTCACTGAGGCTCAAGGGATCCGAAGACATTGGCATATGCCGACGTATAGCTGGTGACATCACGGTGGCGAAGGAAAGTTCATGGCTCCCGAAATTAGCAGGAAGGTTCGGGATTGGTCGGCAAGGCAGGTTCAAGGAGCCAAAATATGAGCCTAAGGTGTAAATAGGTCACCAAGAAAGGTTTCATCCCGCCCACACGCTTAAGCTGGTCGTTAAAAGTGTTCATAGCTCCGAATGGCTCAAAGGACTGGAAAAAATGGATCGTCAAGTACTAAAGGCGGTGCAGCCGGACAATCCGGGAAAACACCGCCATCGGCGAATCAGCAAATGATCTTACGAAGTCCTGAAAGGAGAAATAGAAACAGCCTGCAGATCAGACAGGGTCCTTAATGAGTTTTTTCTCAAGCCACTCGACAAGCTGATACATAATGGTCGCAAAGATAACGATCAGAAATAACGAAAGCATGACAAGGGTAAAATTGAACACTTGAAATCCGTAAATAATCATATAGCCAAGACCTTTGGCTGATACTAGAAATTCGCCGACAATGACTCCAACCCAGGATAAACCGACATTCACTTTTAAAGTAGATATAATGGTTGGAAAGCAGGCAGGCAAAATAGCCTCCTGGAATGATTGTCTTTTCGTAGCTCCGAAAGAGCGCATGACTTTTATATAATTTTCATCCACATCCCGAAAAGCAGAATAGACAACAATGGTTGTAATAATTACGGAAATGATTGTACCCATCGCAATGATGGAGGTAAGTCCCGGGCCGAGCCCGACGATAAGAATAGGTCCCAACGCTACCTTCGGCATGGCATTCATGATAACAAGATAGGGATCGAGTACTTTGGACAGGAACGGCGACCACCATAGGATTGCTGCAAAAATGGTGCCGAGAAGAGTGCCTAGTATGAAACCTGACACGGTTTCAAAAACCGTTATACCGAGGTGGGAAAATAATGATCCATCCGCTGTTTTTTCAACGAGCAGTGCCCAAACCTTTGTAGGATAGCTGAAAATCAGCGGGTCAATCCATTGGCTGCGGCTGGCAGCCTCCCAGAGAGAAAAAAATAACGTGACAATCAGCAGCTGATAAAAGAGAGTCCAGCGTTTTTCTTTGGCAAGTTGTTGCTTATATTGATGATGAAGGAATTGGGGATCATTGTTCTTCTTCAAGAGTTTCCAGCTCCTTCCAGATGGTGCTGAATAGATCGTAGTAAGCATCTTGACTGCGAACTTTTAGAGGAGTTAAATGTCGTAATTCATCCGGTATTGTAAACACTTTATGCACTCTGCCGGGTTTCGCAGCAAACAGTAAAATTCTGTCACTCATCGAAATAGCTTCACCAATATCATGTGTCACTAAAACAGCAGTCTTTTGATATGACTTTAATATTTCAAAAACCAGGTTCTCCAGCTTTAATTTTGTTTGATAATCAAGTGCCGAAAACGGTTCATCCAGCAATAAAAGCTTTGGATCTACTGCCATGGTACGGGCCAAAGCAGCACGCTGGCGCATTCCTCCTGAAAGCTGGCGGGGAAATTGTGTTTCAACTCCTTTTAGTCCGATTTGTTCCAAAAAGGATAAAGCTTTTTCCTTTGACTCCGGGGTAAGAGACCGGTTGAGTTTCAGACCAATGAGAATATTTTCTTCAATGGTTTTCCATGGGAATAAATAATCCTGCTGCAGCATGTAGCCGATAAGGTTTTTCTGCAAATCAGGAGGCTGCCCATCAATTTTTACCTGTCCGTCTGTGGGGGTAAGCAAACCTGCCATGATGGAAAGCAGAGTAGTTTTTCCGCATCCCGATGGACCGATAAGAGAGATAAACTCTCCTTCCTCTACAGAAAATGAGACGTCTTTTAAAGCGGTGGTAACGGAGGATGGGGAGAAGTAATGGTGTCCAACATGCTCTGCTGTTAAAAAGCTCATGAAGTTTTCGGCCTCCTTTCAAGCCAGTACTGATGAGAAAGGCTGCTAATTGCAGCCTTTCTCCCATTGTTGGTCTATATTTAAAATATCTCTCTTGTAAAAACTGACAGCTTTTTTTGTTTCTTTTATGAGATATTGCCTAAACCATTTCTTATTCATTCATGACTTTTTCTACAATGTCCGTATTGACAAGAGTATCGTAGTCCACTTTTTCAGGAAGTTCTCCAGCTTCTTCCATGATGTTCTGCAAGTTCTCCCAGCCTTCTTCTGTTAATGTCATTTTTTCTGCAAATGATCCTTGATTTTTATATCTTTCTATAACCGTGGCTAAAGTCTCTACATCTGAGTCTTCAAAATATGGCTGTACCACTTTGGCAATGTCTTCTCCACTGCTTTTTTCTACCCATTGTTGGGCTTTATATAGGGCACGCACAAATTTCTCCACTGTTTCTTCGTTATCTTTTATATAGCTTTCCTTTGCCATAAATGTGGTATAAGGCACGTGACCGGATTCTTCGCCAAATGAAGCGACGATATAACCCGTTCCTTCTTTTTCAAAAACAGAGGCAGTCGGTTCAAACAATTGTACATAATCACCGGTTCCCGAGGCGAAGGAATTGGCAATGTTCGCAAAGTCAATGTTTTGAATTAATTCCAGGTCTTGATGAGGATCAATCCCATGTTTTTTCAATACAAATTCACCGACCATTTGCGGCATTCCGCCTTTCCGTTGTCCCAGGAATGTTGAGCCTTTGAGCTGATCCCATTCAAAATCGTCAACTTTTTCCCGAGAAACCAAAAAGGTTCCGTCGGTTTGGGTTAATTGTGCAAAATTGATAACAGGATCATTTGTGCCTTGAGCATATACGTAAATGGACGTTTCAGAACCGACGAGGGCAATATCGGCTGCATCCGACAGCAAGGCGGTCATCGTTTTATCCCCGCCCCATGTTGTTTTTAATTCGACATCCAATCCCTCATCTTCAAAATATCCGTTGGCCAGAGCTATATATTGAGGAGTATAAAATACAGACCGGGTCACTTCCGCCAAGCTCACTTTTGTGCGCTCTTCTTTCTGTGAGCAGGCGGATGCAAACATTAACAAGAAAACAGCAACCATCAACATTCCGATCTTTAACCAGCGTTTCATGCGGATACCTCCTGTCAAGTCTTGCAGGACTTAAGTAATTTGGGCTAACATATCGTATGAAAAGCATGAAGATGTGTGATTACTTGAAAAGGGGTCTAGATGATTATGGATCAGATTAACATTTTGGATAAATTTCAGTTTCCTTCACCGAATCCTCATATCCGCATGTTTTTAATAACATATGTTTCATCCGGATTAAGGGTGAAAGGGCTGTTGGCAGAACCCGTACAAGAAGGCGAATATGAAGGCATATTGTATTTAAGAGGCGGAATTAAAAGTGTTGGTATGGTCAGGCCTGCAAGGATTGCCCAATTCGCCTCTGAGGGTTTTATTGTATTTGCCCCATTTTATCGGGGAAACAGGGGAGGTGAAGGAAACGAGGATTTTGCAGGGGAAGACAGGAAAGATGCTTTTTCTGCTTTCCGGCTTTTAAGGGAGCACCCTTCCGTGCTGGATAACCGGATTCATATTTTTGGCTTTTCCCGAGGCGGAGTAATGGCCCTTTTGACAGGGATTCAGTTTAAGGAAGCAGCTTCTCTTGTCACATGGGGCGGTGTGTCTGATATGGTTTTGACCTATGTTGAGAGAAAGGATTTAAGAAGAATGATGAAGCGTGTGATTGGCGGTTCTCCAAAAACCGCTTTTGATCAATACAAATTCCGCACGCCTTTATATGATTTGGAAAAACTTCAAATCCCCGTTTTAATCATTCATGGGAGGAAGGATCAAAATGTTTCGGTCGATCATGCCTACCGGCTGGAAAAAAGGCTGTTGTCTCTTCAAAAGCCGGTAGAAACATGGTACTTTGAACACGTAAGTCATTATTTTCCTCCTGAATTAAACCGCAAGGTCGTTCATGATATGTGTACCTGGATGAGAAAGACAGGTAAGAAGTGAAACATCCTTCCATTGGATTGTGAGACCAATGGAAGGATGTTTTTAATGGGAAAGGATCTTTGCTTTGTAATACTTATGTATGGAGTGGATACGACGCGGGTCCTGAGCGGGCGGTTTTTGCATGATACGCGGGAGAATCCCCCCCTTGTACGCGCTAATTCAAATGGAGCCATTCAGCTCGTTGCAAAGCCGAAAGGAACTGGATTATATGTAGCCCATGATGAAATACAGTTCAGCTGCATAATACTATGTCAAATAAGCTTACTCATCATGCTTGTAGCTTGTCGTTTAAGATGTGCCTTGGGTTTTGTTCACCCACAGTGATATTAAAATGGCAGGAATCGCTGCGGCAGCTGTACAATGACCCAACCGGAAATACGAAAGCAACTGTCTAAAACGCTGTGAAACGGTTAATCTCGGATAGGTCTGATGCCTTGTAAAATCGGTAAAAAAAGTAAAATAAAGTATAAAATAATATAATCATTCAATGAATTGTGTCAAGACCAAATATTCTCAAAAATATCTTGACAGTTGTAAGCGAATTCATTAATATTATAGGTGCAAGGGGGTTATCAAGGTGAATGGAACCTCGACAGAGATAGAGATCAGAACATTAAAAAGAGATATAGCCCAAGTATATAATCGGGTGAACCAGGAGTTTTATGCTACGGGGGTCCGAAGCCAAAGGGTAGATATCCAAGAAAACAGGGTGATCATTTTTGCAAAGCATAAACGTGTCACTGCTTTTAAAGCATTGAGCCAAAATTTTTGGGAATTGACAACGTATGCTGATGCTGCCTTGATTGTAGAATTTAAAGCTAAATTTAGGAAGATTATTGAAGACGTAACGGGAATGAAGGTCTTATCTGTACTCAAGGACTACGATCCCGATTCAGAAGAAGCAGTTTGTGTAATCATATTTGATCAGAAAATTACATAGAGCAATCGTTTCCGGTCATTTACAGAAGCACTCTGGGATGAAAGCGCAGGCTCGTTTTCATTCAAGACAGAATTGGAACGGTTACATAAGTCTCTGTTAAACGGAGATTGGTTGAACCGCAGATTCAGGCTATTCCTTTTGGTGAAGGAGTATTTTGAATCTGCGGTTTTTTATATCAGGGAGGTGATGGGAGAAAAAACGGACACCTGCTTTAATTCTACAAAGATATCACTTTGCATATGAATGATTTTGAAAGGAGAGAGAGTTATGGATTTAATTTTAAAAAATGCACTGATTCCTCAAGGGGACAGAAAGGTAAAAACGAACATATTAGTCGATCAGGGAAAAATTGCAGGCTATACAGCGGCACTCAACGGCTTGACGGCTGATCGAGTCATTGACATGAAAGAAAATCTTGTTGTTCCGGGTTGTATTGACCCGCATACGCACTTTATGGATCCTGGTTTCACTCACCGCGAAACTTTTACAACCGGCACAAGATCAGCTGCCGCAGGCGGGGTGACCACACATATCGATATGCCTTGCTGCAGCAAGCCTTCCGTCCGCGATGCCGAAAGTTTCCACAAAAAATTGGCCCCATTAAAAGAACAAGCATACATAGACTTTGCTTTTTGGGGTGGAATGACAGGTGAAGATGTTCGGGAGGGACTGCTTCATAATATCCAGCCCCAAATAGATGAAGGCGTTGTTGCATTTAAAGTTTATATGACCCCTTCCGTTCCTACATTTCCCAAAGTCTCTGATGCAGAGATGCTGGAAATTTTCAGCCATATCGCTCCAACAGGAATGCCGATTGGCGTTCATGCTGAAAACTATGACATTTGTACCTTCTATTCTGAAAAACTTAAAAAGGAAGGAAGGCTTGATGGACCGGCTTGGGCAGAAGCTCGAATGGCGCTTGCCGAAAAGACTGCAATTCAGCTCATTATCAGTTTTGCAGAAGCAACGGGTGCACGCGTGCATGTCGTGCACATGAGTACAAAAGAAGGCGTAACACTAGTAAGAGAAGCCAAAAAACGGGGCGTTAAAGTTACAGCGGAAACATGTCCGCATTACTTAATGCTCAATGCCGAAGAATCGATGTCGGAAAGAGGCACTTTTGCCAAAATTGCTCCTCCGCTGCGTGAAAAAGAAGATAATCTTGTCCACTGGCAGGCTCTGGCTGACGGAACAATTGATTTTGTCGGAACGGACCATGCCCCGTATGAAATTGCCACAGAAAAAAATGCACAGGATTCCACCATCTGGAACAGCTTTCCGGGAATACCGGGGGTTGAGACAATGGTGCCGATCCTTGTGAGTGAAGGGCTGAATAAAGGACGTCTTTCACTGTCAAGATTTGTTGAGGTAACGAGCAGAAATGCAGCAGTCCATTTTGGAATCTACCCGAAAAAAGGTTCCATGGAGATCGGCAGTGATGCTGACTTTACAGTGATTGATCTGGAGCGGGAGTATACAATTGACGAGAAAAAGACTGAATCCATGGCAAAATATAACCCGCTTCATGGGCTTAAGCTCAAAGGGAAACCCATTCAGACAATTGTCAGGGGCAGAGTCGTGTATGACGAAGACAATGGCGGAATTATAGGCGAGGCCGGCTATGGAGAATACGTCAAGAGGCAGAGCATTCAAAGGCTGGAACGTGTCATTAAATATGAAACATATGAAGAAGGAGCAAAAGAAGCCGAAGAGAAGCCTCGGGTAGAAAAGGCTCTTCAAAGAGATTTAATAACGAACTAAAGGGAGGAGTTTTTTTCATGAAACAGTTAAAAGGGGAAAAGCATGCACTGGTGATCATCGATATGCTCAATGACTTTATTGGTGAGAAAGCTGTGTTGAGATGTGAAAATGGGGAGAAAATTGTGCCCAAAATAAGAGAAGCCATTGACTTCTGTCATGATAACGGAATTCAAGTGGTACACATTCAAGAGGCTCACCGCAAAAACGATGCGGATTTCAGGGTGCGTCCCGTTCATGCCATTAAAGGGACTTGGGGATCGCAGTTTATCGATGAGCTGCAGCCCGATGAGGACAAAGGAGATTATGTTGTTCAAAAGCGCCGTCATAGTGCCTTTAGCTATACAGATTTTGACCTTTTCTTAAGAGAAGAAAAAATTGATACAGTCGTGCTGACTGGTGTATGGACAAATGTCTGTGTAAGGAGTACCGCATCCGACGCGTTGTACCATGGATATAATGTCATTGCTCTGTCTGATGGAACTGCATCCAAGGATGAAGATATGCACCGTGGAGGTCTGCGTGATATAGGAATTTTCGGTGAAATTATGACTACAGATGAATATATAGAAGCCGCAAAGAAAAAATTCTCCCAAGATACACAGACGGTCTAGAATAAAAGTTCCGGTGGGTGAGAGATGAGAATCATTGTCGGCATAACGGGAGCAAGCGGATCGTTGTATGCTTATACACTGGTCCGCGCCCTCCATCAATTAGGAATTGAAACGCATGTCGTTGCAACCGAAATGGGAGTAAAGGTCATGCAATTCGAATGCGGGGTTAAGATAGAGGACTTAAAAGAATATGCGGTAGTCCATCACAATCAAAATTTATTTGCCTCCATTGCGAGCGGCTCATTCAAAACGGATGGCATGGTGATCGTTCCTTGCTCGATGAACACGTTGGGTGCCATCGCAAACGGAGTAGGGGATACGCTGTTAAGCAGAGCAGCAAGTGTTGTATTGAAGGAAAGAAGAAACCTTGTTGTAGTGCCCAGGGAAGCCCCTTTTCATGTGATTCACTTGCGCAATATGACAACTCTTGCTGAAGCAGGTGTCAGTATATTACCTGCAAGTCCGGGATTCTACCATCGTCCAACGGAAATCTGGGAATTAGTGAACTTTATTGTTGCCCGAATATTGGACGAGCTGAAAATAGAACATGATCTGATAGAGAGATGGGGTGAGAAGAATGAATCCCCTTAATATGAGAGATTTACTGGAGGATTGGGACAAGCGTGGTTTATTGAACCGGATACATAAAGAAGTGAGTCCGGATTATGAATTAGGGGCAGTCATAAGAGCTTTAAAGGGAGAGCAGCCTCTCCTGTTTGAAAATGTGCAGGGATATTCCGTCCCGATGGCTGCCGGTTTGGGGGGAAGCCGTAAATTAATGGCTGACAGTATGGGGCTTGAAGTCAATGAATTGCTGCCGAAAATGGTAGATTCTCTGATCAACCCCCTGCCTACAAATTTAGTTCCGACGGGCCCGGTTCATGAAAATGTAGTTTTGCCTCCGTTTGATTTGGATGACTTTTTTCCGGTTCCGACGTTTCATACAGAAGACTGCGGTCCTTATTATGTTTCGGGAGTACTGGTCGTGAAAGATGTAGAAGGAAGAAAGAGATATACATCGATCAGAAGAATGAAGTTTATCGGCGGAAACAGAACGAATATTGTCATCACTTCTTCCGAATTAAACAGACAGGTTGCCTATTTTGAAGAAAGAGGAGAATCGATGGAAGTGGCTGTCATGTTTGGGGTGGTGCCGGCAGTAGTGTTGGCTTCTCAATTCAGCACGCATTTATTCCATGCAGATAAACTGGATGTGTCCGGGGCGCTGCTCGGAGAGTCATTGGATGTTGTTCAATGTAAAACAGTTGATCTGGAGGTCCTTGCTGAAGCTGAAATTGTTTTAGAAGGAAAAATTGTCCCCCATGAAAGGGATCCGGAGGGAGCTTTCGGTGAGCTGGGCGGCTACTATGGAGGAAATGCCCCTCAGCCAGTCGTTGAAATGACAGCAATCACTTACCGAAATAACCCCATTTCCCAAACGATTTTTCCCTCCAGTTCAGAAGAAAGACTGCCGATGTGTCTAGTGCGTGAGATGACGCTGTTAAGTACAGTCAAGCAAACCGTTGAGAATGTGAAGGCGGTTCATGTAACAATGGCTGCTGCTGCACGGCTTCACGCGATTATTCAAATTGAAAAAAAGACAGAAGGTGACGCCAAGCAGGCGGCATTGGCTGCTTTTGCCAGTGATAAAGATTTAAAACATGTAGTTGTTGTAGACGACGATGTAGATATTTTTAATCACGAGGATGTCGAATGGGCCATTGCCACCCGATGCCAGGCAGATCAGGATGTGTTTATTATTCCAGGTGCAAAAGGCTCCCCGCTGGAATCCTCTCATAATCTCAGAGGAGTAACAGCCAAAATGGGTATAGACGCCACGTACCCGATTTCAGAAAAAGAGATGTTCAGAAGAACGTCCGTCCCGATTGAAATTGATCTTAATGACTATTTATAAGCTGATTAAGCGAAGGCTGGTGAGTTTGAATGAGTGCAATTGGTTTAGTGGAAACCAGAGGGTTGACCGCAGCCATCGAGGCGCTGGATTCTATGGCGAAAGCTGCGAATATCTCATTGGTTGATATGAAAAGGGTCGGCTCAGGTCTTGTAACAGTAATCATTGAAGGAGATGTAGCAGATGTCAGCGCGGCTGTAGATATTGGACGGCTTGCGCCGGATATCGCCGGCGGAGAGTTGATTTCTTCAAACGTGATACCAAGACCGCACTCCGAGTTGAAAAAAATTCTCTAACGGGAGGTGACTCAGATTGTCAGATGTAATGAAGCAAGTGGTACAGGAAGTCCTTCGCGGAAATACAACCGTCATTACAAGCGGCCACAAGCAGAGGGGCAAACCTTCTGCCAACACGTCTTTGGATGGAATTGACAGACCGAACTACCAACGCTTAAAACAGGATCAGAGACTGTCGGTACTGGGAAAACAAAGGGCGTCTTCCTCAACGCCTGTCCGTCCCGTACGCCAGAATTCTCAACGGAAAAACAGGCCCTCTGCGCTTTCTGACAAGCATTTTAATGAAGAATCAATTTCCAAGTTACGGTCGATCTCCATGGCTCAGGGGAAAGTGTCCAGAAGAGGGACAGGTGTTGCAGGAGACAACCACGGGGGAGTGAGATCCTCCAAGATCATTGGGAAAGTACGCAACGGGGGCTGTGTCTGGTTTTTTCCGAACCTTCCCCAGGAACTGATGGGAAGCTTTCAGCGTCCGTTAAACAGAGCAGCTGTTGGGGTCATCAAAATGCCTGTATGTTGGCCAAGCTATCTTTTGCTTGTGAATGAAATCATCCGGGATCATCAGGACATAAAGTTTTACATATCATGGGAAAAGGCTGGTGATGCACCTTTCATTGCCGAATTTTATGACGATGATGTGGATCGGCTTGAAAAGGTTATGAATGAAGCGTATCAAAAGCTTAACAGGCGCTCTTTAAAAAGCTTTGAAACATATACAGCCATCTCCCCGAGCCCGTGGCTGACCAAACAGCTGAACATCAGCTTGTCGGTGGATGCTATTGGACTGTTAGAAGGCGTTTCCTATTATTCCGGAATTCTATTAATGGATTCTTTACTGAGGAAATTTGACAATACCAGCCTTGACTATGAAATTGCCGAAAATTATGTGCTTCTGAAAGGAAGTTATCATGTTGTGTCCGAGCTTGTAACCGAGCTTAAGAAAGAGGCAGGAAGACTCCCCGGTACGGATCAAATGGTGTAATTCAGAAAGGAGGATGGGTGATTGTTTGCATTGGGACTGATTGAGACGGTGGGATATACGACTGCTGTCTCGGCAGCAGACGCAGCAGTCAAAGCGGCTGATGTAGAAATTATCGGTATGGAAAAAGTAATTGGTGTCAGCGGATATGTTGGAGTAACCATCCATATTACCGGTGATGTTGCGGCTGTTACGTCAGCTGTGGAAGCAGGGAGAGAACAGGGCGAGCTTGTAGGAAAAGTCATTTCTACCGACGTGATTCCGAGAGCGCATTCAGAGGTGAATCTTAAGCTGCTGAGCAAGTTCATGTTGGATCATCAGGCCGGGGAAAACAGTCAAGTGGAAGCAAAACCGGCAGTCTCTTCGTCTGAAGCACCGATAAAGGAAGTGCGCAAGTCAGCGAAATCTACAGGTACACCAAAAACAGGAAAGGGACGTTCAAAGGCAAAAGACAGCAGTACTGCTGCTGCAGATGAAAACGAAATGAAAAAAAATGATCTCAATACTGAAAATGATGAAAAGTAGTTAGGATATACATGAATTTAAACCTTATAAGGAGGGTTTCAAAATGGGTGGAGAAGCATTAGGGTTGGTTGAAACAAAAGGACTCGTCGGAGCTGTGGAGGCAGCAGATGCCATGGTAAAAGCGGCCAATGTGGAAATTTGCGGCTACGAAAAAGTTGGATTCGGTCTTGTTACTGTCATGGTCCGTGGAGATGTAGGAGCAGTCAAAGCAGCAACGGATGCGGGGGCAGATGCAGCAAGCCGTGTAGGAGAATTAGTCAGCGTCCATGTCATCCCCAGACCTCACAGTGAGGTTGAACGAGCACTCTTATCCAAAGGTGAATAAGTATGTATCTCAACAGGCAAAGTTATCTGGCGGAGTCTATTTTACAGGAGCTGCTCTTTCGTAATCGTGTAATGGAGGAAGGAAAACGCCAGAAAACAATGCTTGCTCTGCTGTTTTATCACATGAATGGAATGGACGAAGGCTTAGGAACCATTAAAGAGCTGCACGCATGCTCTGGTGGAAACTTGCGGATACGTTTATGCCCCGATCATTCCATTCTTGAGTATTATGACAAAATAGATCTTGCCTCCAAAGCCGGCACGGATGATTGGATCTCTCTGGACGAGGCTGAGCAGCAAATAAGCCGCATCGATTATGTATATATACCGATCTTGCCATTTTCTGTTGTTTCAGATTTATTGCATTTCAATGACAGACACAGAGAGATCAGACTGTTGCTTTGGGCGTTGATGAGCGGCAAGAAGGTGAGTGCCTACACAGCAGGGGCCGACCCGTACCATCCCATTTGGAAAAATGCCGGAATGGACCGGGGGACTTCTTTTTTGAAACACGACATGCAGGGGCAACTCCAAAAGTTAAAAAGTATCGGAATCGATCTGCTTAATCATCATCATGAGTTATCTTATTACATAAACTCTGCTGTTATCAGCGGGAGTAAGCAACTTATAACAGCAGAAACGATTCAGCAGTATGCAGATGCTGGAGAACAGCGGATCGATGTAAGACATGGAGCAATCATAACACCACTTGCACGGGATGTTGCCCGGGAATATGACATTGAAATCAACGAGAAAAGGGCGGGAGCAATCTATGGAAATGGGAATCGTAGTTGGAAGAGTAACAGCAACGAGAAAAGATGATAGATTGGTAGGCACTAAGCTGCTGATTACACAGCCCATCGGAGTTGACGGTACCCCCTTGGATTCTCAGCCCATTATAACCGTTGATACAGTTGGAGCGGGCATTGGTGAACAGGTCATCTTTGTAAAGGGAAGCATGGCATCTCGGGCGATCCAAAATAAAGATGCCCCTGTAGATGCGGCCATTGTAGGAATTATTGACAGTATGGAATAGAGGGAAAGGGTGATGAGTGAGGATGCAGGCTGAAAATATAAAAAAAGCCGTTCAGTATAGGAAGTTGATCGATGTTCTGCTGGACTCCCATCAGCATGCAGATCTTGTACTGAAGGACGGATATGTCATCAATACAGTGACCAGAGAGATCTATGAGGCGGATGTAGCGATCAAAGGTGAGTACATACTAATGGTTGGAGACGCAAGTGAGTTAATAGGCAGCAAAACAAAAGTGGAGAATGTCAGAGGAAAATTTATCTCACCGGGCTTTATCGATTCACATATGCACTTTGAAAGCTCCATGCTGACCTGTACGGAATTTTCCAGACTGTCCATTCCAACCGGTACAACAACTATTGTAGCCGATCCGCATGAAATAGGAAACGTATTGGGAGTTCATGGGATGCAAGAAATGATTAAGGAGGCCAAAACACTCCCGAATCAAATCTATTTTACAGTTCCTGCTGCAGTACCGGATGCACCGGGCTTGGAAACCGCAGGATTTAATGTAAACTCCACCCACATGGAAAAACTTTTAAACGATCCTTATGTTCAGGGTATCGGTGAAATTCAAAGCTTTAGCAACATCGGCCCAGTGTATGAAAATGCTCCTGAACTGATCGATGACCTGGTTGCTGCTGTTTCCTACGCGGAGAGTATTGGCAAAACGGTTGAAGGAAATGCACCGGCATTGTTCGGAAAAGAACTGGCTGCACATATTATCAGCGGGGGCGGCCATGTATCCTGCCACGAAACAACGACAAAAGAAGAAATGATGGAAAAACTTCGCTATGGTGTGAGTGTGTTTATGAGAGAGGGGTCCTCTCAAAGAAACATGGCGGAATGTATCCGTGCCATTACAGAAGAAGGAATGGATTCCCGACGTGCCATACTTGTTTCCGACGATATGGTCCCGGAGGACCTGCTGAAAGACGGTCACATGAACGACATTATCAGGCGGACCATTGGACAAGGTGTTGATCCCGTAGAAGCTATTCAAATGGCCACGATCAATCCGGCAACGCACTTTGGTTTCAAAGATGTCGGCATCCTTGCACCAGGGAAGCGTGCAAATATAGCTGTAATCAGCAACTTAAATGAAATGACAATTGACCAGGTTTACCTGAACGGAATCCTGGCTGCTGAAAAAGGTCAATTGACTCTGGATCTCGGCTCTTACACATATCCTGAAAGCGTAAAAAAATCAGTGAAACGCGGACCGGTTAAAGTGGAGGATCTCCACATTACCGCAAATGGCAGCCGTGCCCGTGTCCGCTCCATTGTCGCTATTCCCTTTCAAAACCTGACAGGCGCGCAGGAATTTGATTTAAACGTGTCGGGCGGGGTTGTTCAGCCATGTCTGCAGCAGGATGTACTTCCTTTAATTGTGGTAGAAAGACATGGGAGAACCGGAAACATCGGTAAGGCCTTTTTGAATGGTTTTAAGCTTCAAAGTGGAGCCATCGCAGAGAGCGTGGCCCATGATACACATAATATTATCGTAACAGGGACGAACTACGAAGATATGGTAACAGCCGTGAATCGTGTTATATCTATGGACGGCGGAATTGCCATGATCAAAGACGGCAAGGTGGTAGGGGATTTGCCATTACGAGTGGGCGGACTGATAACAGATGAACTGAGCGGGCAGGAAGTCAGTGAAAAGATCGCTGAGCTGTCAAGGCTGGCAGAGACAGAGTTGGGCTGCGGTATTCCTGTACCTTTCATGCACTTGTCTTTTTGGTCACTCGTGACAAGCCCCGAGTGGAAAATAACGGATATGGGGTTAATCGATGTAGATCGCTTTGAAGTACTTTCCCCGGTGATAGAGTAAGAGGGAGGCGGATGACATGGGGATCAGATTAGTTGACCTTTCACAAGAAATTTATCAGGGGATGCCAATATTTCCGCTGCACCAGCCAACGCATATTTGGCAGAACATTTCTCATGAAGAAAGCTTGAAAAAGATCGGATTTGAATTTGCGACGAACAATATTTTAATCAATGAACATGGCGGCACACATACCGATGCCACGTACGAATTTGATCCAAACGGTAAATATATCAATGATATGCCGCTGGAATACTTTTATGGACCGGCGGTTTGTTTGGATGTGTCACATGTGTCTCCTGACGGTTATATTACCCCAAGGGATCTGGAGCAGGCACTGGATAAATCCGGGCAGGTACTGGAGAAGGGTGACATCGTTTTATTATATACAGGCCATTACAATCGGAAATTTGGTACTGATGAATGGCTGACGCGTTATACCGGTCTCAATTACGAGGGAGCTAAATGGCTGGCGGAAAAAGGTGTGGTGAACATTGGCGTGGATTCCCCTTCTGTAGATAATCCAAAAGATGAACGTTACTCCGGACATTTAGTATGCCGGGAGTACGGAATATCAAATACGGAAAATCTCATCAACCTGGATCAGGTGGCTGGAATGCGTTTTCTCTATTTCGGATTGCCTTTAAAAATCAGGGAAGGGACGGGTTCACCTATCAGAGCTGTTGCCCTGTTTATCGATTAATTAAGCGAGAGAAAGAGGTGTTTGATATATGGTAAATTCAGCCAGAGAAAGGATTCGGGAAGAAATTATCATCCCCCCATATGAAGGCAGAAGCGCTGTACTGAACCCAGGCGAAGAACTGGTCATCATTGATATGGAAGGGAAACAGGTCGGTGATTTTGTTTGTTTTAATCGGAAAGATCCCAAAGAGTTTGTATCACCTGTCCATATGAGAGCTTCCCTCAGCAGCATCCGACTTAAACCGGGTGATGGGTTGTACAGCAACAGACGGCGTCCTTTAATGACATTTGTTGAAGATACAGTCGGAAAACATGATTTCTTTTTTCCTGCCTGTGATTATTATCGTTATAAAATAGATTTTGGCATGGAAGACCATCCCAACTGCCATGATAATTTAAACCGAGCGCTGGCATCCTATGGGCTGGGGAAAGAGCCGGTTCCTGATCCAATCAATTTCTTTATGAACAACGTATTGAATGATCAGGGAGATTATGAAATACATGAACCGCTGTCCAAACCCGGTGATTATGTCCGTTTGAGAGCTCTTGAAGAGGTGGTTATAGCCTGTTCCACCTGTTCCCAGGACATGGCTCCGGTAAATGGGTATAAAGTAACGTCACTTAAAATGCAAATCGTGGAGGCGAACTAAATGGGAGCTGTCCGTTTTTTGCAGGAAATGATACAAATTGACAGCTCCAACCCTCCCGGAAATGAAAATCGGGTATCCCTTATGCTGGCTGAAAGATGCAAGGCAGCCGGCATTCCTTTTCAAATAACGGAAGTTGAGCCGGGAAGAAGCAACTTTGAGATACGCTTAAAAGGGGAAGGTACCGGAAAGATTATATTTTGCGGGCATATGGATACAGTGCTGCCCGGTGAACAGCCATGGAGCTATCCGCCTTTTTCAGGAAAAATCATTAACGACAAGATATACGGCCGCGGAGCATCCGACATGAAGAGCGGTCTAGCCGCCATGTATTTGGCAATTGAATCTCTGTTTAAGGAAGGGAAACTTCTCCCGAAGGAAATCGTCTTTCTGGCTACAGCCGGTGAGGAAGTCGATAGCTGCGGGGCTAGAAAATATTTAGAAGGACAGACAATGCAGGATGTTGAAGCGCTGATTATTGGGGAGCCGACGAATGAAAAGGTGGTCGTCGGGCATAAGGGAGCCCTGTGGATTGAGATTGTAACCATTGGAAAGACTGCACACGGTTCCATGCCGGAAATGGGAATTAATGCTGTTGAATCGATGAACAAGATTATGGAAATGCTCAAATCATTCAAGAAAAAGTGGAAAATCACTGCCGAACCATTGGGACAAAGCAGTTTGGCGGTCACACAAATACATGGAGGAATCCAAACAAACGTAATTCCGGATCGTTGCAGCCTGTCAGTAGATATCAGGTCTGTACCTCCACAATCCCACCAACGATTACTTGCTGAAATCAATACAGGTCTCGAGGAATTATTCTCATATGAAAACTCCCCGGATTTTTCTGTAAATCTTCTTCTTGACCGTCCGGCTATTTTAACCAAACCAACAGAAAAACTGATCCGGCTGGCTTTGGATTTGAATGATCAGTCCTCATTATATGGAGTGTCTTATTATACAGATGCTGCCGTCTTAAATCCGAATAGTGAAGTACCGACGCTTATTTACGGGCCTGGTGATGAAAAGCTCGCGCATCAGCCAAATGAATATGTTGAAATCCAAGCTTATTTGCGGTCCATTGATTTTTACAGGGAGTTGGCAGTGAAGCTTTCTGAAGAAGGAAGAGCGGCTTCTTTTCATAGATAAAGAAAGAGGGGAATAGATATGCCCACCATATTGATCAAAAATGCGCAAATTATTACCATGAACGCTCAAGAGGAGATTATCCAAGGCGATTTATTGATCGAGGATGATAAAATAAAAAACATTGGGACAAACTTGCGGCATAAGGCGGATCAAGTGATTAATGCGACAGATAAAACTGTCATCCCAGGATTTATCCAAACGCATATCCATCTTTGCCAAACACTATTTAGAGGCCAAGCCGATGACATGGAACTGATGGATTGGCTTCAAAAAAGAATATGGCCGCTTGAGGCTTCACATGATGAAGAATCAAGCTATTATTCTGCTATGCTCGGTCTTGGTGAACTGATTCAAAGCGGCACAACAACCATCGTAGATATGGAAACGGTGAACCATACAGATGCTGCCTTCCGTGCGATGGCGCAAAGCGGGATACGCGTTTTGGCCGGGAAAGTGATGATGGACATGGGCGACGATGTTCCTGATTTGTTAAGGGAAGATACAGCTGCTTCGATTCAGAAAAGTGTAGATTTGCTGGAAAAATGGCATCAGCATGATAACGGGCGGATCCAATACGCTTTCTGCCCGAGGTTTGTAGTCTCCTGTACGGAAGAACTGCTCACACAAGTGCGTGAACTGTCCAATCATTATCATGTGAAAGTACATACGCATGCTTCAGAAAACAGGAAAGAAATTGAAATTGTTGAGCAGCAAAGAGGAATGCGGAACATCGTATACCTGGATCATATAGGCTTGGCAAACGAGAATTTAATATTGGCTCATTGTGTCTGGCTTGATGATGAGGAGAAGCGGATTATTAAAGACCGGGGAATCAAAATGAGTCATTGTCCAAGCTCCAACATGAAACTGTCATCGGGTATTGCGGATGTACCGGATATGCTTGACATGCAGGCGTATGTTAGTTTGGGTGCGGATGGTGCGCCGTGTAACAATAACCTGGATATGTTCAACGAAATGAGAATGGCTTCCTTGATTCAAAAGCCGAAACATGGGCCAACCGCAATGAATGCACGGACGACATTCAGGATGGCTACGATTGGCGGGGCGAGGGCCGTCGGGATGGAGGATCAGATCGGCAGTATTGAAATAGGTAAAAAAGCAGATCTTGTTATGCTGGATTTGAATAATTTCCATACCTTTCCGTCTGCAGAAGTAGATCCCATTTCCAGGATTGTATACTCTGCAACAAGAGCGGATGTTGATCTTACGATGATTAACGGAAAAATAGTCATGCAAAATGGTACAGTTAAAACGATAGACAAAGAGATCGTTCTTCATGAAGCGAATAAATCTATCCAAAGGCTTCTAAAAAGAATTCCGTCTATTATGAAAATTCCGGGCTGACAAGTTTAAATGTAGACGGCGTTGCTGGAAATATGAAAAAATCCTGCTCCCTTTTATAATCGAATGGCAGGATTTTTTTATTGACGAAAAGACATAGGAAATGGATTGAGCAGATATCAAAAATCTTCTAAAGTTTTAAGTATTTATTTTTTGAAAATAGTAAGATATGATGATTATATGAGTACAGCTTGAGGGCTTTTATATTTCTTCAATTTGGAAGGGGAAACATTGTGTGATTTCACGTTTATCATCGCCTTACTTATGGTTAATACTCGCTACAATGTTCTGGGGCGGAAATTTTGCAGTTGGAAGAGCTCTGGTTCATGATGTTCCTCCATTTACCATGTCTTTTATCCGGTGGTTTATCGCCTTGCTTATACTACTGCCGTTTGTATGGAAGGAGTATCATACAGCGAAGGAACTCATGATCAAGCAATGGAAAATCATTGGTATTTTATCTTTAACGGGTATAGCAGCCTTTAATTCACTTTCCTATGTTGCTGTTCAATATACCACGTCTATTAACGCTTCTCTTGTGAACGGACTGGCTCCGGGACTCATTATTCTAATGTCATTTATTTTCCTTAAGGAAAGAATGTTAAAAATCCAATTAACTGGTGTTATTATTTCGTTAATTGGCGTGCTATGGATTGTGACACAGGGCAGTATTCATACATTTATGACACTTGCTTTCAACAATGGGGATTTGATTATGCTGTTTGGAGTCCTTGCATGGGTAATATACTCTATTTACATGAAGGCTGCGGCTGCCGGTTTACCGAAAATGGCTTTGTTTATTAGTACGATCTTTGTGGGACTTATCATTTTGGCACCGTTTGCAGCCTGGGAATTTTATAGAGATCCTGCACCACTGCAACTGGGAATGCCACAAGTGATAAGTTTGTTGTATCTCGGAATTTTTCCCTCTATACTTTCTTTTGTTTTATGGAACAAGGCGCTTCTTATGCTGGGGCCATCCAAAGCTTCGGTCTTTTTGAATTTTACATTATTATTTGCTACGATTTTCAGCATCCTGTTTCTTCATGAGAAACTCCTGGTTTCCCAGGTAATCGGGGGCATTTTAATGATTTTGGGCGTGGTGCTGACAGCAAATATCAAGCTATTCAAAGGAACGCGTCCCGGACTTGAAGCAAACTATCATCACACATAATCGAAGTAACGGGCAGTGTGGTGGAATAATCAAAAAATTCGAGTAAATGATTGACAATAATCACGTTTGAATGGTATATTATAAAAAAACAAAATGCTTGCGAATGACAATCGCGGGAGAGACTAAACAATTTGTTTAGCACCGAAGGAGCAAGTCCCAAAAAATCCATGGGATCCAATCTCTCAGGTAAAAGCACCGCGTTTGGACGCGTCTCTGGAGAGCGCCTTCTACAGGCCACCCAAGGGGAATACTTCAATCTTGAAGTTAAACTCTCAGGTAAAAGGACAGAGGAAGGGTAGATGATGATCTATCTTTCCCCTGTCCTTTTTGTGTTTCAGGGAGATGACAAGGGAAGGGTAGGCAAAAAGGAGGACGAATCAATGAGTTTAGCTCATGCAGACACGGAAATCTTTCAGGCGATTAAGGAAGAACGGAAAAGGCAGGATCAGTCGCTGGAACTTATCGCTTCAGAAAACTTTGTAAGTACAGATGTGATGGAGGCCATGGGTTCTGTCTTAACTAATAAGTATGCGGAAGGGTATCCCGGAAAGCGTTATTATGGCGGATGCGAGCACGTGGATGTCGTAGAAAATTTGGCCATTGAGCGTTTGAAGGAATTATTTGGAGCTCCATATGCAAATGTTCAGCCTCATTCAGGAGCACAGGCAAATATGGCCGTTTTTTTCGCTTTGCTCGAACCTGGGGATACGATTATGGGCATGAATTTATCCCATGGCGGCCATCTGACACATGGGAGCCCGGTCAATATGTCAGGGAAATGGTTTAACATTGTTTCCTATGGTGTGAGAGAAGATACCCACTTGATTGACTATGATGAAGTAGAGAAAATGGCTTTGGAGAAACGCCCTAAATTGATCATTGCCGGGGCAAGTGCTTATCCGAGGGTGATTGACTTTGCAAGATTCAGGGAGATCGCTGATAAAGTGGGTGCCTATTTTTTGGTAGATATGGCGCATATTGCAGGGCTGGTCGCTGCTGGACTTCACCCTTCACCTGTTCCATTTGCCGATGTCATTACAAGCACAACCCATAAGACACTTAGGGGTCCGCGGGGAGGGATTATCTTAACCAACCATGAGGATATTGCCAAGAGAGTCAATAAAGCCATTTTTCCGGGAATACAAGGCGGTCCGCTCATGCATATCATCGCGGCAAAGGCTGTAGCATTCAAGGAGGCTATGGAGCCGAGTTTTGCAAAATATATCTCGCAGGTTATCAGTAATGCATCCAGACTTGCAGCATCTTTGAAAGACAAGGGAGCAGCCATTGTTTCCGGCGGAACAGACAATCATCTCATATTAGTTGATGTCAGGCCGTGGGAACTGACAGGAAAGGAAGCCGAGCATCTGTTGGAGGCAGCCGGAATGACAGTCAATAAAAATACCATTCCGTATGATCCCGAAAGCCCATTCGTTACGAGCGGGATTCGGATTGGCACGGCTGCCCTGACTTCCCGCGGGATGAACGAAACGGACATGGAAGCCATTGCCGGTTATATGACAGATATTTTACAAAGCCAAGGGGACTCCAAGGAAAAGGTAAAAGTAAGAAAAGAGATTCAGAGGTTATGCCGCACATACCCACTTTATCAAAAACAGTTGGTCAGATAGAGATGGAGGTGTTATGGAGGTGTTCTCATGGTTTTTAACAGTTGCTTTGATATTATCGGTCCGGTGATGGTAGGGCCGTCCAGCTCTCATACAGCCGGAGTGGTTGCCATTGGAAAGTTTGGCCATGACTTGCTCGGTGAAATACCGAAGTCCGTAAACATTACATTTTATGATTCATTTTCTGAAACTTACCAAGGGCACGGAACAGATAAAGCCGTGATTGGCGGCCTGCTCGGACTGGGAACGGATAACCCGGAGATAAAGCATGCCTTTGAGCTGGCGGAAAAGGAAAGAATGAACATTTCTTTTGAATTTGAAGAGAGATGCCCGTACTATGACCATCCCAATACCCTTCTTATCAGTATGAAAAGCAGAGAAAATTCTGTTGAAATTGGAGGCGTTTCTTTAGGGGGCGGGGTTTCGAAAATATTCCTGATCAACGGACAGCCGGCAAATATTTTATTAAACTCCAAGTTAGATATGGAATCAATGCGAGAAAGGTATCTTCACGATCGGAGATGATAGGAATGGATTTTCATTCAATGAATGATCTGTTGCAGCTCTGCGAGGAAAAAGAAATGACGATGGGCAGGCTGATGATGGAAACGGAAGAAAAGAAAACAGGTAAGAGCAGCGATGAAATTTTTACCATGATGAAAGAACGGCTTTTTAAAATGAAGGAAGCAGTTGAGAAAGGAATCACGGATCCGTCACCTTCACCCAGTGGTATTTCCGGTGGAGATGCGCATTTAATGAAAGAATATAAGGATAAAGGAAACTACATGACAGGCGGTTTAGTAACAGATGCCATGAAATATGCTTTTGCCACTTCTGAAACGAATGCCCGGATGGGAGTGATTGTCGCGACACCTACCGCGGGATCAGCAGGCATCCTTCCCGGCTGTATATTTGCTTTGGAAGATAACACTGATATTTCCACTGACGATCTGGTCATGGGGCTTTTTACGGCAAGTGCCATCGGCTATGTTATTGCCAATCGTGCTTTTATATCAGGTGCAGCAGGCGGATGCCAAGCTGAAGTAGGATCCGCCACCGCTATGGCCTCCGCAGCGATTGTTGAAATGAGGGGCGGTACTCCTGAACAGGCTGTCCATGCAGCTGCTATGTCCCTTAAATCTTTGCTTGGCCTTGTATGCGATCCTGTTGCAGGCCTGGTTGAGGTTCCCTGTATCAAGCGGAATGTGATTGGCACGGCTATTGCTTTTGCTTCTGCAGATATGGCGCTCGCCGGAATCAAAAGCAGAATACCCTGTGATGAAGTAATAGGTGCCATGTATGATATCGGCAGCAGCATGCCGCGCACATTGAAAGAAACGTCTCTTGGAGGACTGGCAGCAACGCCCACCGGCGAGGATTTAAAGAGAAAATTAATGGCCAAACCTTGCCGGAACAGCGCTAAAAATACTGGATGATGAACCGTCTATGAGAAAAGATTAACAATCAAAATATGCGGATGAAGATTATGGGAGAGTGCTGTATAAAAGCCGCCGAAGGAGCAAGGTCCAAAAAAACCATTGGAACCAATCTCTCAGGCAAATGAACCACAATCCGACGCATCTCTGGAGAGAGCGCTTTAAAAACGCCACCAAAGGAGCAAGCCCGAAAGTGATCGGAGTTAAACTCTCAGGTACAAGGACAGAGAAGGGATTCAATCCCTTTTTCTGTCTTTTTTTATAAATAAAAAAACCTTTATACTGAGTTTTTCTTTAAAAGGTAGTGTTATCTAGCTCCAGACGCCATCGGTTCGAGGTATACCCCAATTGGCGGCTGAAAAGCCGACTTCTCCCAATTTGTTTTTGCTTGTCGCAGATAGAGGGCGCCTTGCGCTTTCTTATGTGAAGGAGTGAAGAAAAATGGTTATTAGGCTCACGGAAGCAGCTGTAAATAAACTTAGAAACATGAAAATGAAAGATGGCCATATTCCCCGTATGGATGCAAATATTTCCGGCGGGTGCGGCATGGCGGTTTCATTCAAGTTTTTCATCGATGAGAAGCGAAGAAATGACCATGTGTTCCAGTACAATGGTATACAAATTGCGATGGATCGGTTAACATTGCGATATTTGAATAAGGATGCACAGGTGGATTACAATGAAAAAAGCGGTTTTATCGTTGGGGAAGGATTTTCGTCAGGTGCTTGTGCAATTGAATCAAATAATGTCAGTCAAGAAGGTTCCTTAGATGGTGAACATACTATTCATTAAAAATGACAGATCTTCCAAAAACGATTATGATTATGGACGGCGGAGTATTTGGATCAGAACGTTTGAACTGAAGACGGGTGTTACTGTCACCGATTGGGGGCACCAGGATCCAATCATCATAACTGTAAAAGGGAAGATTTCAGGTAAGCACAACCGCTGGAATGGGATTTGTATAAAGCGGAATAATAGAAAAACTGGAGGAGTAACGATGGCTGCAGAATCAAAGAACAACAGAGCGACTTTATTAATTTCGTGCCCGGAAAAGCCGGGGATTATCTCAACAGTATCCAATTTTTTATTGGATCACCAAGCAAACATCGTGCAATTTGACCAGCATACGACTGATCCGAAAGCAGGGATGGTCTTTATGCGAATTGAGTTCGATTTAAGTGATTTTGATGCATCTTATGACAAATTGCATGAAGACATGAGGCTGCTGGCAGAAGACTTCAAGATGAAGTGGCAGCTAAACAGCAAAAGGGAAAGAAAGCGGATGGCCATCTTTGTTACGAAACAGGAATCATGTGTGATGGAATTGATCTGGAGAGTGAAATCGGGTGAAATCGATGCTGATATCCCAATGGTAATCAGCAACCATAACGATCTGAGGGAAGTAGTGGAGAATCAGGGAATCACTTTTTATCATATCCCGGTAACTCCCGAAACAAAAGATGAAGCGGAAAGAAAGGCATTGGCACTTATCGAGGGAAAAGTAGACTTTATTGTGCTGGCCCGTTACATGCAAATTCTCTCTCCTGAGTTTATTGCCAGATTTCCAAACCGTATTATCAATATTCATCACTCGTTCTTGCCTGCTTTCGTCGGAGCCAACCCATACGTTCGCGCCTTTAACCGCGGCGTAAAATTGATCGGGGCAACTGCACACTATGTAACCAATGATTTGGATGAAGGTCCGATTATCGAGCAGGATGTCATTCGGGTGACCCATCGCTATACAGCGGAAGACTTAAAAGTAGCCGGCCGCCACGTGGAAAAACATGTACTTGCCCATGCTGTTGCTTGGCATGTAGAAAATAAAGTGATTGTACATGGAAATAAAACGATTATATTTCCGTAGCAAGGCAGCAGAGCACGTCGATAGGCGTGCTTTTTTAGTGATGAACACCTGGAAGACAGTTTATTTCGATAAACAGAACATCGTAACCTGTAAATTCTTCCGAATTTTCATTAACAAACTTACTGTTCATTTATGTGAAAATGGTGTTATAATATAGTTATGTGATAATTAACAATTTAAAGAATATAATATATTATTAAAAAATATAGAGGGGAGAGATCTTATAAGGAGCCTATATGTCGATTAGACTTCATAAGCACCCTTGCATCCTGGCGCCATTCGTTTGTCATAGTTGTTATAGTGTTGCAGATGTCGTTCCTTTTATCTATATCGATAGACTCGTTTAGTATTTGGAAGAAGTGATATTCTGGTATTGCCCTCCCAGATCTGCAAACATTTATAGTTTAAGCAAATTTTTGGGTTTGAAAGGCATTTTCTATACTAAGAGGTCAAACATGGAAAAGCTGACTAAAGAAATATAAAACCTTTAGATGCAAATGAATGTAAGCGCTTAAATATGGTGTGGAAGGGTGTGTAAAATTGAAAAAAGGTTCAGATAACAACCTTCTTATCGGTGTAAATGATAAAGTCGGTTATTCGAAAGCAACCGTACTTGGACTGCAACATGTACTGGCAATGGACCTGTACATCGCGCCACTTATTATTGCAGGTCTGCTTTCATTAAGTATTGAGAACACCTCGTTTTTTATACAAATGTGTTTCTTGGCAACCGGTATTGCCACTTTAATTCAAACGGGTGCCGGAATCAAGCTTCCTGTAGTTCAAGGACCATCTTATGTGCCCATAGGAGCCATTGCTGCAATTGGAGGGAAATTAGGTCTTGGTGGAATTACGGGAAGTTTAATTCCGGGTGCAATTATCATCGCTATTGTAGGTTATCCACTAAAATGGTTTGCAAAATGGGTCCGAAAGTTTATGCCGCCAATTGTTGCGGGTACGGTTATTATTATTGTAGGGATTGGCTTAATGCCTACAGCCATTAATGGTGTTTACAATGCTGAAGGAAGTCTGGGACACAACACAGCTATCGCCGGCGTATCCATTGGGACATTGATTTTATTTATGATGCTTGGAAGCAGGCTGCGCGGCATAGGTAAGTTTTTTCGCTTAGTATCCGTTATTTTGGCCATCGCAGTGGGGACGATCACAGCGACAATTCTGGGAGATGTGGATTTTTCTCCTGTTAAAGATGCTCCATGGTTTGCATTTCCTGCCTTGTTCCCGTTTGGTAAACCTGTTTTTGACATCGGAGCTATTATTACAATGGTTTTTGTTTATTTAATTATATTAATTGAGACTACAGGCACATGGTTTGTTGTCTCGTCCGTTACCGGTGAACAACTGGATGATAAACGCCTTAACAAAGCTTCTGTAGGTGAGGGATTAGGGTGTCTTGCAGGATCGCTTGTTGGAGGTACTCCTGTTACTGGATACTCGTCCAATGCAGGTTTGCTGGCCATTACAGGTGTTGCTGGCAGAGGTCCTATTCTGGCAGCAGGCGTGATTCTTATTTGCCTGGGGTTAATTCCTAAATTGTCAACAGTCATTACCTGTATCCCTGGTCCTGTGATAAGCGCTATTTTCGGGATGGTCTGTGTTGCAATTGTAACGAACGGAATGAAGGTCATACAGCCCTTTACGATCGATGATCGGAACATGATTATCATCGGAATTCCTATTTTGCTTACGTTGGCTGCAGTCTTTTTACCACAAGATGTCCTATTCGCAGTTCCTGATTGGATTAATTATATTCTATCATCCGGTATTGCAGTTGGTGCATTGGCAACTCTCATTCTAAACTTGGTCATTCCAAAAGAGAAGAAAATGCAAACGGAGAGGGAAGATGCTTTATATAAAAAAGGTACGGGCTAATGTGCTTGTATTAACTGTAGGAAGTTCGATGAAACAATTCCCGCTTTTGCGGTCATTATGACAATGCCCCTATCATCCAATATAGTGATAGGGATTGCAGCAGGGTTTATCATGTACCCCAGCCTCAAACTTTGGGCAAAGGAAAAGTACAATTTATTCCGGCTAATTAACGATCATCACTACAAAAGGAATGGTAAAACCGGGATGGCTTGTAGCCACCCCGGTCAGATGATCGTTTTATAGTTATTCCGTTCCTAGTGTTACACCGAGTTTTTTCAAATATTGCCGATACGCGATGCTCATACGGTCACAGACCAAAGACATTTCTACTTGTAAATCGAGGGGGAGCTCTTCAGGTTTTTGATTTTCCACAATAGGCCTGTCTTGTTCGAAAATCTTGTCCTGAAAAGCAATGATCTCATGATCCGTTAAGCCCGTATCATAATTAAATGATTCAATACCATAGACCATTGATTTGGTTTCATCAATGGGCCGGACAGTCAAGACAATCGACATAATTGAGTTATTGTCAGGGTCTCGTTTAGAGAATTTTACAGTGAGCGGCCGAAGAATCTCGTAAGTATAGTAGACAAATTTTTCCTTTCCTGTTCCATCTGCATCTGGTTGGAAGACTTCTATTTCATCCGAGAATATTCTTCCATCTTCGTGATGTACCTTGTAGTCCGGTATGACCCGATGTTTCTTATCCCCTAAAAACCCTTCATGCAATACAGCAAGATGTCCCACATCCAAGAAGTTTTCCACAATTCGGGGCGGCTTTGCCAATGCTTCCTGCGGTCCCCAAATGACATGATAAAAAGTATCATCTTCCGATTCCGTATGCCGGAATAATTCAGGTTCATTTCCAGCCAGGTTAATCCAAATGAGCCCATACTTTTCCGTACAACTATATTTTACTGCTTTAGCTTGTGTAGGGATTTTTCTGCCTTCCGGCAATTGAGGAATATGTACACAAGCTCCGCTGTCATCGTACTCCCAACCGTGATAGGGACAGACAATACAATCATTTTTTACTTTGCCCAGAGATAATGCGGCTCCACGATGACAACATAGGTCTTTAAAAGCATGTACACCTTTGCTGTTTCTAAAAATAACAATTCTTTCGCCCATGAATGTAATTTGAATAGGCTCTTCCTTTACGTCTTCAGACCGACAAGCAACAAGCCAGTCTTGCTGGAGCACTTTATCCTCCAGCAAATTACTGCGCAATAAGTTAGTTGCCATACATTCCCCTCCCATATTACTAGGATTTTTAAATTCATATTTTCCTTAGATTACAGTGTTACTAACCTGAACATTTTGTAAATTTAGACTATTTTATATAATTATACTACCTTTTAAATTATATTCAAATGATATTTGTAGTAATAAAAAACTGCACCCTTCAACATATCATGCAAGGTGCAGTTTTTATATAAAATTCTTATTTAACCGTTGGTCCACCTAATTCGGCGATCGTTTTATCTACATGGCCAAACTTCTTAAAGTTGTCTTTGAATTTCTCAGCAAGTTCATTGGCTTTCTCTTTATAAGCTTCTTTGTTGTCCCAGGTTTTGATGGGCTGCAATACTTCATCAGGTACACCTGGTACGTGAAGTGGGATGGAAAGACCGAATACTTCGTCTTTCACTGTTTCTGCATTGTCCAGCTCACCATTTAAAGCTGCTTGCACCATCGCGCGAGTATAGGCAAGATTCATTCGTTTGCCGATTCCGTATGGGCCTCCGGTCCAGCCTGTATTGACCAAAAACACTTGAACGCCATGCTCATCAATTTTCTTGCCGAGCATTTCAGCGTAGCGTGCAGCAGGCAGCGGCAGGAATGGCGCACCAAAACATGTGGAGAAAGTAGCTTCAGGAGAAGTCACTCCGCGTTCCGTTCCAGCCAGTTTTGATGTAAACCCGCTCAGGAAGTGGTACATAGCCTGCTCTTTTGTTAGTTTGCTGATTGGAGGCAGTACACCGAACGCATCAGCAGTCAGGAAGACAATCACAGACGGATGTCCTGCGATGCTTGGCTCCACGATATTATCAATCGCTTGAATTGGATAGGCAGCTCTTGTGTTTTCTGTCAATGATGTATCGTCATAAAGTGGTTCACGTGAATCCGGGTCTACAACGACATTTTCCAGTACGGATCCAAAAGTGATGGCATTGTAAATTTGTGGCTCTTTCTCATAAGATAAGCCTGCTGTTTTTGCGTAGCATCCGCCCTCTATATTAAATACACCGTTTGGCGACCAGCCGTGCTCGTCATCACCGATTAAGCGGCGGTTCGGGTCAGCGGAAAGAGTTGTTTTACCTGTTCCGGATAATCCAAAGAAGAGGGCAACGTCTCCTTCAGCTCCGACGTTAGCAGAGCAGTGCATGGATAAAATATCTGCTTCGGGAAGCTCATAGTTCATGACAGAAAAAATGGATTTTTTCATCTCACCGGCATATTCTGTACCGCCGATTAACACTATCCGGCGTTCGAACGAAACGATAATGAATGTTTCGGATTTTGTTCCGTCCACTTTAGGGTCCGCTTTAAACCCTGGAGCAGAAATGACCGTAAATTTTGCATCATGATCTGCCAATTCTTCTTGTTTTGGACGAATAAATAATTGATGGGCAAACAAATTGTGCCAGGCATACTCGTTGATTACCTGAATCGGCAGGCGATACTTTTCATCCGCACCTGCAAAGCCTTTGAAAACGAAAATTTCTTCTTTTTCCTCTAAATAGGAAATCACTTTTGAATACAGTTTTTCAAATATTTCAGACGAAATCGGCTGGTTGACTGAACCCCAATCGATTTTATTTGTGACAGAAGGTTCATCCACAATAAATTTATCTTTGGGGGAGCGGCCTGTATATTTTCCCGTTGCGGCACGAACGGCACCAGAAGTTGTCAAGACTCCCTCTTCGCGGTTCAAAACCTTTTCAACAAGTTGTGGAACTGAAAGCTGTATATGAACGTTCTGTCCATTCAATAATTGCTTTAATTCGCTTTTGATGCCTACTGAACTCATATGTTTACCCTTCCTTTGTATTAAAATTTGCAAATTGTACACTTGAGAATTAGTATAACACATTTAATTGAATAGTCTATACTATTTTTGAATATTTCTTGAACTTGTATAAACAGATTTCCAGGGAACATTATATGGATATATTGCCATGTTGGATTTAAGGGTAAGCGGTTCACATACCATTACAGCTTCTTACTATTATTAACGTACCCGGTTGACATTGATTTATTATTTGAGTTATGATTTTGAGTTGAACGGATACTCTTATTCTGAGATGGTGGAGGAAACAGGTCCTTTGAAGCCCGGCAACCTGCTGTCCGCTTAAAAATGCAGACAGAAAGGTGCTTACCTGTTGCAAGGCTGACGGCCTTGGGCGATAAGAGTGAAAGGCTCGGAACACATCAACTTAACCTTTCCTCGTTTTAGGTCAAGGAAAGGTTTTTTCATTAAAGGATAAGACAAAATAAAAATTCGGGGAAAAGGTTCGATCTAGCTTCAGGCGCCATCGGCAAGAGAGATCACAAACTGTTTTCCCCCTGTGGCTGTATAGCTGCCTCATGGGAACGCTCTGTGCTTTTGGCCGTTGAGCGTGCGCCTAGCGCTTTTCTTATTAATCGTAACCATTTTATCAGGATGTGCTTCTATCAAGGACAGAGTACCGTTGTGGATCTATACTGAACATAACATATTAAAGGAGGAGCTTTGATGTCCCAAAATCGGCATTTATTTACATCAGAGTCTGTTACAGAAGGACATCCAGATAAAATTTGCGACCAAATATCTGACGCGATATTGGATGCCATACTTGCTGAAGATCCTAATGCACGTGTTGCCTGTGAAACTTCCGTTACAACAGGACTCGTTCTTGTAGCCGGAGAGATCACGACCACGACTTACGTTGATATTCCCAAAATTGTCAGAGAAACCATTAAAGATATTGGCTACACTCGGGCAAAATATGGTTTTGATGCGGAAACCTGTGCAGTCATCACTTCGATTGACGAGCAGTCACCGGATATTGCTGCAGGCGTTGATATAGCGCTGGAAGCAAGGGAGGGATCCATGAGCGATAAAGAAATTGAGGCGATTGGTGCAGGAGACCAAGGTCTTATGTTTGGTTTTGCTTGTAATGAGACCGAAGAGCTCATGCCGCTTCCCATCTCTCTTTCCCATAATCTGTCCAGAAGGCTTGCTCAAGTCCGCAAAGAGTCTATTCTTCCTTATTTGCGTCCCGATGGAAAAACACAGGTTACAGTCGAATATGATGAAAACCAACAGCCGATAAGGATTGACACGATCGTGCTTTCTACACAGCATCATCCTGAAATAGACCTGGAACAGATCCAGAGAGATATTAAAGAACATGTGATCAAACCTGTAGTTCCCAAAGAGCTTTTGGATGATCAAACTAAATACTTTATTAATCCATCTGGACGATTTGTCATCGGCGGTCCAAAAAGTGACGCCGGCTTGACAGGAAGAAAAATTATCGTAGACACATACGGCGGTTATGCGCGGCATGGGGGAGGAGCTTTTTCTGGAAAAGACCCGACAAAGGTAGACCGCTCGGCTGCATATGCAGCAAGGTATGTGGCTAAAAATATTGTAGCCGCTGGTCTCGCTGATAAGTGTGAGGTGCAGCTGGCTTATGCCATCGGCGTCGCGCAGCCTGTATCCATTTCTGTTGATACGTTCGGCACAGGAAAGGTCTCAGAGGAGGTACTGGTTAAAGCGATCAGAGAAAACTTTGATCTGCGTCCTGCCGGAATCATTCTCATGCTCGATCTGCGCAAGCCGCTGTACAAACAGACAGCAGCGTATGGTCATTTCGGCCGTACAGATATTGATTTGCCATGGGAAAGAACAGATAAGGCGGAAGCGCTGCTTCAATCTGCAACAAATGAAAAATAAGAAAGGATGGCGGGGAATGCATGGGCATCTCCGCCTTTTTCCCGTTGTGAAAGAAATAAAATATTTGTTGCAATATACCTGCCAAACTTCAACAAATAATGATAATATAAAAAAGGTGTGCAGTTATGCCTTTTAAATAGTTTGAATCCTTATTAGAGTAGGTGAACACATAAATGTGCGGTTTTATCGGTTGTATGCATCATCATCCAACAGATGAGGCAAAAACAAATGAGAAGTTATTGATGGAAATGAACAATATTATTACTCACCGCGGTCCAGATGATAAAGGGTATTATCAAGATGAGCATGTCCAATTTGGATTTAGAAGACTCAGCATCATTGACATTGAAAGCGGCAGCCAGCCTCTTTCATTTGAAAATGAGCGTTACTGGATTATTTTCAATGGAGAAGTCTATAACTTTGTAGAGCTCCGTGAAGAACTTGAGAAAAAAGGACTGGTGTTTGTAACAGGTTCAGACACAGAGGTAATCGTTGCTTTATATAGCGAGCTGAAGGAAGAAGCGGTAAAGAAATTGAGAGGCATGTTTGCCTTCTTAATTTGGGATAAAGAGAAAAAAGAATTATTTGGTGCCAGAGATCCATTCGGCATAAAGCCCTTCTTTTATATTGAAGAAAAAGACAGGACCTTATTTGCTTCCGAGAAGAAAAGTATTTTACTTGCTTTAGATAAAAAAGAGCTCAATACAGAAGCTCTCCAGCAGTATATGACCTACCAATTTGTTCCCGAGCCGGAAACAATGACCCGGCATATCAAGAAGCTGGAGCCTGGCCATTATTTTACTCAGAAGCCTGGTGAGCCCATTCAGATTCAGCGTTATTGGAGAGCAAGCTTCAAACCGGATGTTCATAAGACAGAAGAAGATTTTATCAAAGAAATTAGAGAGGTCTTATTCGATTCGGTTAACTTTCATATGCGAAGCGATGTTCCGGTCGGTTCATTTCTGTCAGGAGGAATCGATTCGTCAATCATTGTTTCTATTGCCAAACAATTTCACCCGAAAATCAAAACATTTTCCGTTGGTTTTGAGCGTGAAGGGTTTAGTGAAATTGATGTTGCAAAAGAGACGGCTGACAGGCTGGGCGTGGAAAATATCAGTTACGTCATCAGTCCGGAAGAATATATGAAAGAACTACCAAAAATCATGTGGCATGCAGATGATCCATTGGCTGATCCTGCCTGCGTCCCACTTTATTTTGTAGCCAGAGAAGCTAGAAAGCATGTAACAGTTGTATTGTCCGGTGAAGGAGCAGATGAGCTTTTTGGCGGTTATAATATTTACAGAGAACCGCAGTCTCTTGAAATGTTCAATAAAATTCCTCAAGTCGGCAAAGCATTGCTGCGGGGACTGGCCAAAACTCTTCCTGAGGGAGTGAAAGGGAAAAGTTTTATTGAACGCGGAGTGACACCTCTTGAGCAAAGATACATCGGTAACGCTAAAATGTTTGAGGAAGAGGAAAAGAAAGAACTGTTAAATCATTATCATCGGGATGTCCATTATCTTGATGTGACCAAACCTCTTTATGCAGAAACGAAAGGCTATGCCCCTGTTGAGCG
Source organism: Siminovitchia sediminis (assembly GCF_042680885.1). Lineage (NCBI taxonomy): Bacteria > Bacillati > Bacillota > Bacilli > Caryophanales > Bacillaceae > Siminovitchia > Siminovitchia sediminis. The sequence goes on from NZ_JBHUEO010000019.1 coordinate 46,219, forward strand.
GATGCAGTATATTGATATCCATACATGGATGCGAGGGGATATTTTACTTAAAGCTGACCGGATGACAATGGCCCACTCGCTCGAGCTTAGAGTTCCTTTCCTTGATACGAAAGTGTTTGAAGTTGCATCAACAATTCCAACAAGCTTAAAAACAGCTGAAGGGACAACGAAATATGTCTTAAGGAAAGCAGCAGAAGGCATTGTTCCTGACCATGTGTTGAATCGGAAAAAGCTCGGATTTCCCGTTCCGATCCGCCACTGGCTGAAAAACGAAATGTATGATTGGGCGAAGGACATGATTAAAACAAGCGATACCGATCATTTAATCCATAAGGAATATGTGTTAAATCTATTGGAGGATCATTGCCAAGGCAAAATGGATTATAGCCGTAAAATTTGGACAGTGCTGGTATTCATGGTATGGCATGCTGTCTTTGTAGAAGATCGGTATGATTTTGAACAAGAAATGGCAGCCGCGGCTCACTCCTGAGTATAAGTGAGGGCCTGGCTGCCCATTTGCACCCATGACTTTTTAAAGTCATTGATGGGTGCTTTTTTATTTTTCTTTCCTGTTAAAGGGTCATTGAAATAAACGTAATTCTGGTCATAGCCGGTAATCAGCACGGAATGCTCTTTCTTTGTAATTTTCACCGGACCGCTTGCCGTTTCCCAAACTTCAAAATATGAATCCGGCAGTTCGCGATATTCTGCGTTGATGATCACCCATACAGGCCTTCCGTCAGAAAGCGGAACTTTTAGCTCTTCAAAAGATTCTCCGGTTAAATTGACCATTCTTCCGGATAAATAAGTTTCTCCAAGCTCCATAATGGGGCCATGATAAACACCGAGACCGGGATTATCGAAGTTGTACATATCACCGACAAACCCATGATGAGGGTTGCCGAAGTAGACCTTGCCATCTTTCACAACATATGGAGAAGAATCTTTTTTTACTTTCTCGGCGAGTTCCATTTTGTCAACACTCGTCCCTGCACTTTCCAGCAGCATGGCAAGTGATGTCACTTCACAGCCGCGCGGCAGTTCCGGCAGTTGATGAACGACAGGAAGATCAAGAAGTACTTTGTCCTTAATTTCGATCAGCTGAAATTCACTTGTTCGGTTCACCTCTTGTAAAGCAGAGGCAACCTCATGATCTGAATCAGTACTTGTATTGTATAAAACCATAGTAAAAATGAAAGCAGCCATCCAAAAGGATAATAAAGACTTGAACGAACTGCTTCTATTTCTAAATAAAATGAGGACAAGCACTATCAAAAGGGCAATCCCAATGATCAGCCATGCATTCATAAGATGATCTCCTTTTTTAAAATAAATCTCTTATGGTTAACATCGGCTCGAATGGTAAAAATTTTACTGTTTCAATCGCTTATTTTGTTTTTGCAAATTTTGATAGTATCGGCCTCTTTCGGCATATTCCCTGGAGATACGCTCCATTTCTGAACGATCATGTTCATTGACTTCACGGATTACTTTTGCCGGGCGCCCGAAAGCTACTGTATGAGGCGGAATGATTTTTCCCTGGGGTACAAGGCTGCCGGCACCGATAAAGGCTCCTTCCCCAATTTCGGCATTATCCAAAATAATTGACCCCATTCCAATCAGGGCTTTTTTCCGAATGATGGCACTATGCAGTATGACTTGATGCCCAATGGTCACTTCATCCTCAATAATCAGCGGGTTACCCGGACTTTGATGCAGAACAGAATTATCTTGAATGTTCACCTTCTTTCCGATAATGGTCGGAGCAACATCTCCTCTGATCGTGCAGTTAAACCAAATGCTGGACTGTTCTCCAATCATCACATCGCCTGTAATGGTCGAATAATCTCCAACAAAAACAGAAGAAGGGATTTGTGGAATTTTCCCTTTATAAGAATACACAGACACCCTATACACCCTTTCAGCCAAATCGTTTAAACCTATCATAGCGCTTTCGGCAAGTTGTTGTCACTCCTCATTCGACAGGTGCCTGGCACGCCCCGGAATATGTCGAATGGTTTGAAAATGAAGTTTTTCCGCCTCCAGGCAAGATTTCCAGGGTGAAAAAAGGGTAAAATAAATAGAGAAATGAAATAAGAAGGGGAGTTATAGATATGCGGAGGTGGGAAGCAGCAGGGAAGGCCAAGGGTGTGATGGTCATTGTACACGGGGCCATGGAACACCAGGGCAGATACAAGTGGCTCCGTGAAATGTGGGTTTTAAACGGATATCACGTTGTCATAGGAGACTTGCCCGGTCAGGGGTTGACTACAAGATCTCACAGAGGGCACATTGATTCATTCAAAGAATATGTGGTGGAAGTAAAAAAGTGGCTCCGAGAAGCAGAAGAGTATGGATTGCCCGTTTTCCTCCTGGGACATAGTATGGGCGGCTTGACCGTTATCCGCCTTCTTCAGGAAGAAAATGAAAATATTGCGGGAGTTGTTTTATCCTCTCCCTGCCTTGGGCTCGTCCATTATCCGCCCATGCCCGTCAATGCATTGTCCGTCGGTTTAAATTGGATTGCTCCGGAGCTGAAAGTGGAAAGTCAATTGGATATCCATCTGGCCACGCGTAATGCGGATGAGAAAGACCGGGCTCTGAATGACAGTCTGTACGTGACTAAAGTATCTATCCGCTGGTATCGGGAATTATTGAAAGCGATGAAAGATGCTTTCGCTAACATTTCAAACTTTCCAGATATACCTCTTTTAGTTATGCAGGGCGGGGATGACAAAATTGTCCAGAAAGCCGATGTCCAAAGATGGTTTAATGGGCTGCCTCTATCCGAGAAACTTTATAAGGAATGGCCGGCATGTTATCATGAGATATTCAACGAGCCGGAAAGATACGTAATTTTCGACTATGCCAAAAATTTCACAGACCTGCAGGTTCGGCTGTTAGATCAACTAAAGCAAGGTGATGTTTCTCGTGTTGCCAACCCATCCCCTATCACTCATGAATAAAGTATACAAGGAAGTTCTGCCTGCAGTTCATCAAGAGTTGTCCTATTGGAAAGAAAGGGCATCCGCTATTCCCGATAAAGAGCTCAGGCAGCAGGCCCTTGCAAGTATCCGTGATAAAACCTTTCATTGCGAAGGAGGAGCCATCATGGCTCTCACCGCTTTAGAACATCAAAGAGAAGCCATAACATTCATAGTGGCCTATCAAACGATCAGCGATTATCTAGATAACTTATGCGACCGAAGCACTTCCATGGACCCAAAGGATTTTGCTGCTTTGCACGAATCCATGGCAGATGCCTTGACCCTTGGCGCGCCTGAGCGTGATTATTATCGTTATAGAGAAGAACGGGAGGATGCAGGGTATCTGGCAGAATTAAAAAGAACGTGCCAGGCCGTTTTGGAAAAAGTACCGGACTATGAGGTGATCAAGCCCTTTTTACTTGAGCTTTGCAAGTATTATTGTGATTTGCAAGTACATAAGCACGTATCCATCGAAGAGCGCGAGGAACGTCTCGAAAAATGGTTTAAACAGCATGAACGGATTCTTCCCAAAATGGAGTGGCATGAATTTTCAGCATGCTCCGGCTCCACACTCGGGATATTTTGCCTTGTTTCCTACGGATTCAGAGGTGATATGGAGGAAAAGCATGCAAGGACTATTCGTGAAGGTTATTTTCCTTACATACAGGGGCTTCACATTTTGCTTGATTACTTCATTGATCAGGAAGAGGATCGTGAAGGCGGGGATTTAAATTTCTGCTTTTACTATAAAAATAATGAAGAAATGCTTAACCGTTTCATTCATTTCATGGAAGAGGCTGATCGTCATACAAATAATCTGCCGGACGGGAGGTTTCATCAGCTGATCCACCGAGGGCTGCTCGGTATATATCTTTCCGACCGGAAAGTAATGGAACAGGCCGATGTGAGGGCAATCGCCAAAAAATTGATCAAACGCGGCGGACTCATCAGTTATTTCTTTTATTGGAACGGACGAGCCTACCGGGCATTTCAACGAATGTTTGCCGGATCGGAAAAGTGGGTCTCTGCTCCCGTTAAATCATAATATGTACAGAGGACTCCTTAAACAAATCCTATCTGCCAGAAGTCTGTTTGTTTGCCAGTCATTCATTGGAAACCTGTCATACCATTGGAAAGCGGATAGACTTGTGTAACACCTGGATGTTCTGCGCCTCTAACGTGCCTTCCCGAAGTTCTATATTTCACGCAAGGGGCTTTTGCCAAAAACCCTTGCGTGAAAACCAATCACCAAAAACAGGTGCCTGCTGGGTAGCGGAGTTGGAATTATTTTTTTTCAAATGCCAATAAAAATGGCGGATTATTTTTTTGGTTAATAAAACCATATTGGAGGACATGGACTTTGGATTGGTCCAAATCTTTAGCAAAAGCTAACACGTGATCGCGTTCAAGGGCCCCCTCTTCATGGCCGGGATAGATGACAAGACACAGAACGCCTCCTTTTTCTAACACAGACAACAGTTGAGTGATGGCAGCAATCGTTGTTTCAGGTTGAGTGACAACCGTTTTGTCACCGCCCGGCAAATAGCCGAGATTGAACATGGCTCCACTGATTTTGCCGTGTGTCTCTTGAGGCAGGGACTCCGTGAGAGTTTCATGGCCTCTCTGAAACAAGGTCACCCTGTCAGCAACGCCGTTTTCCTCCAGAAGCGAAGTGGTATTTTGGATGGCCTGCTGCTGGATATCAAAACCAAATACACGGCCGTTTTTCCCGACAAGCTTGGCGAGGAACAAGGTATCGTTTCCGTTGCCGACAGTCCCGTCAATGGCGTTTCCGCCGGGTCTGACTACCCTCTGCATCAGGGAACGGGCATGCGAAAGTACCCCTTCAATGTTCATAACGGTTGACCTCCTTCTTTTTCTACAAGAAATTGTATCATAACTGTACAGAAGAGAGTACAAACTATAAATGGCAGGTGTAACGCCAAGCCATAGGAAAAGGGGAGGATGTTTTGACAACACGGGAGTCCATTGATTCTTTTATCAATAAATGTGAATCGGCCATTTTATATGCCGAGGAGCAGTACGAGCAAGGGAGACGGCAAGAGCACTATCATGACGTGGAATATAGTGATGCTTTGCATGAGCTGGAGTCCATGACCCAACAGATTCAAAAAATGGCCGACAGTGCCAATGCGCAGCAAAGGGAACAGCTTCACCGGGTTCGCCTTAAGGTACAACAGCTTCAAAACAAAATGATTCTTTTGGACCATGACAGACCGATCTACAGCACATGGCACTAAGTTAGATCAGCCTGCAGAGAACAGGAGATGTCTCTGCAGGCTGTTTTGTTTTAAAACAGGCTTAAGACTTTCTGGTTGATATCATCTTGAAAACATGTCTAAAATTGTCTACAATGGGGAATAAAGGACTTATATATACTAACGGTTAAAAAGGACCAGTAATGGTGTCATCCTGTTTTCAGAGAGCCGGCGGATGGTGGGAGCCGGCCGGGACCATCATGAACTCCCCTTTTATTCTGCAGGTGTGAAGGAAGCTTGCCGCTATCGGCAGTATTCTTGTAATGCTTGCCGTTTTCTGCGTTAAAGATCAAGAAGCGAGTGGCCTTTTCACTAATTTGGGTGGTACCGCGGGAGACAACAACCTCTCGTCCCAGGATTTATTTGGGGATGGGGGTTTTTTTAATTGAACAAGTCAGGAGGCATTTTCATGGGTTACAGCCATAAGGAAGTAGAAAAAAAATGGCAGCACTATTGGGAAGAAAATAAAACATTTAAAACGACAGATGATGAACAGAAAGAAAAATTCTATGCGCTGGATATGTTTCCGTATCCGTCGGGAGCCGGGCTTCACGTCGGGCATCCCAAAGGATATACGGCATCCGATATTCTAGCTCGCATGAAACGCATGCAGGGATATAATGTACTTCATCCGATGGGATGGGATGCATTTGGTTTGCCGGCAGAGCAGTACGCTATCGATACCGGAAACGATCCTGCTGAATTTACTGCACATAATATTGAAACGTTCCGCCGCCAAATAAAATCTCTCGGTTTTTCATATGATTGGGACAAGGAGATCAATACAACAGATCCTGAATACTACAAATGGACGCAATGGATCTTTTTAAAATTGTTTGAGCATGGTCTTGCGTACGTTGATGAAGTCCCTGTGAACTGGTGCCCGGCATTGGGAACGGTACTGGCAAATGAGGAAGTCATTGATGGAAAGAGTGAGCGTGGCGGACATCCTGTGGAACGCCGCCCCATGAAACAGTGGATTTTAAGAATAACGAAATATGCAGACCGTCTATTGGAAGACCTGGAAGACCTTGATTGGCCGGAGAGTATCAAGGAAATGCAAAGAAATTGGATCGGCCGTTCTGAGGGTGCGGAAGTTACTTTTGCCATCGATGGGCACCCGGAATCGTTTGATGTCTTTACAACCCGCCCTGACACATTGTTTGGAGCGACGTATGCTGTCCTTGCTCCGGAACATCCATTAGTTGAAAAAATTACTTCTCCTGAACAAAAGTCGGATGTTCAGGCCTATATTGATCAAATCAAGTCAAAAAGCGACCTGGAAAGAACAGACCTTGCGAAAGAGAAGACAGGGGTGTTTACAGGGGCTTATGCCATCAATCCGGTAAATGGTGAAAGGATTCCAATTTGGATTGCGGATTATGTGTTGATGAGTTATGGTTCAGGGGCCATCATGGCAGTTCCTGCACACGATGAGCGCGACTATGAATTTGCGAAAAAGTTTGGCCTAGAAATCAGAGAAGTAGTGGCTGGCGGCAATGTCAATGAAGAAGCCTATACTGGAGACGGCCCTCATGTAAATTCAGGGTTTTTAGATGGGATGAACAAGGATGACGCCATTTCTGCGATGATTGAATGGCTTGAAAAAGAAAGCTGCGGTACGAAGAAGATTACTTACCGGCTCCGTGACTGGCTGTTCAGCCGCCAGCGATATTGGGGAGAGCCGATTCCAATCATTCATTGGGAAGATGGAACGATGTCTGCTGTTCCAGAGGACCAGCTTCCGGTACTATTGCCTGAAACGGATGAGATCAAGCCTTCAGGTACAGGAGAATCTCCACTTGCCAATATTACAGACTGGCTGCACGTGGAAGATCCGGAAACCGGGAGAAAAGGACGCCGTGAAACGAATACAATGCCGCAGTGGGCGGGAAGCTGCTGGTATTACTTACGATTTATTGATCCGCATAACAGAAAAGAGCTCGCAGATAAAAAGTTATTGAAGGAATGGCTGCCGATTGATATTTATATCGGCGGTGCTGAGCATGCCGTACTTCACTTACTCTATGCCCGCTTCTGGCATAAATTTTTATATGATATCGGCGTTGTCCCAACGAAAGAGCCGTTCCAAAAACTGTTTAACCAGGGAATGATTCTTGGGGAAAATCATGAAAAAATGAGTAAGTCCAAAGGAAATGTCGTCAATCCGGATGATATCGTAGAAAGCCATGGGGCAGATACGCTCCGTTTATATGAAATGTTTATGGGGCCGCCTGAAGCTTCAGCTGCATGGTCCACAACAGGCTTGGACGGAGCACGGCGTTTCCTTGATCGAGTCTGGCGCTTGCTTGTTGCCGATGACGGAAACCTGAGCAGTAAAGTCAAAGAGGTGACAGGCGGTGACCTTGAAAAGGTCTATCACCAAACGGTCAAGAAAGTAACAGAAGACTATGAAGCGATGCATTTCAATACGGCCATTTCGCAATTAATGGTCTTTATCAATGAAGCTTATAAAACGGACGTACTTCCTAAGGAATATATGGAAGGATTTGTTAAAATGTTGTCCCCCATTGCTCCTCATATTGCTGAAGAATTATGGGAAAAGCTGGGCCATCATGAAACAATTACGTATGAATCTTGGCCTGTTTACGACGAATCCAAGCTTGTCGCAGACGAGGTGGAAATTGTCGTTCAGGTGAATGGGAAAGTTCGTTCCAAGCTGGTCGTATCCCGTGAAGCCGGTAAAGCAGAATTGGAAGAACTTGCGTTGAAAGATGAAAAAATCCAATCCGTTATTGAAGGAAAAACGGTTCGTAAAGTCATTGCAGTACCAGGAAAACTTGTAAATGTGGTAGCAAACTAAAAGGCTGTACTTTCGGTCGTCATCACAATTGATGACGGCCGTTTTCTATTAGCTGGGACAGTCCTTCACTGCCAATATGGCTTTTTCAAAGAAGTTTGCTGCCTCCGATTGCCTATCCATTAGGTTCGTCGGCAAGTTGAGTCCATACAAGCTGATTGGCGGTAAATGCAAACTTTGGTTCCGCTGCATAATTTCTATGATGATTCAGTAAGCTTTGTTATAATGAGTAAGTAATTTTAATGAAAGGTGATCAATAATGGAGGTTAAAACAATTAAAGCCGATGAGGTCAAGACCAAGCTGGCAAACGGTGAGACACTTTTCTTAATAGATGTACGTGAGAATGAGGAGGTGAGGGAAGGAATGATTCCCGAGGCTGTTCATATTCGTATGGGGGACATTCCTGGGCACCTCGATCAATTCAATAAGGAGACTGAATATATTATTATTTGCAAAGCCGGCGGCCGAAGCCATAGAGTTTGCGAATATCTCACAGCCCATGGATATAAGGCAGTGAACATGGTGGGCGGTATGGACGACTGGAACGGCGAAACCAAGCCGAAACAATAGGAAATGAAAAATTCTCAATTGTATAAAATCTTTTCTGCCCGTCTATACTGTGGTTAAAAACGGAGAGGTGGGTGCCATGCTGCAGGTAAAGCTGTTTGATTGTGAACATGAAAAAGACTTAGAAGAAGAAATCAATCAATTCATCGGCGGGCTGGAACAAAAGCAAGTGGTGGATATAAAATATAACATCGCTGCCCTTCGCGAAGGGACGGACGAACAAATTTACTGTTTCAGCGCTATGGTTATGTATATAAAATAAGGGCTCCAACGCACGGAGCCCTTTTATTTTTCCTGGCTGTACATAGCGCTGTTTACTCCTGCCAGGCGTCCTGTTACAAGTGCCGCTGTAATATTATAACCTCCAGTGTATCCATAAATATCCAGTATTTCTCCGCAAAAATAGAGCCCCGGCATTTTCTTGGAGGCCATCGTTTTTGGTTCGATTTCTTTTATAGAGACACCTCCGCCGGTCACAAAGGCTTTTTCAAGAGGCAGCGTTCCATTTACGGTAAATCTGAATTGTTTGCATACCTGTGTGAAGTTTTTAATTTTCTCGGATGAAACAGTTGTGCATGGAGCCGAGGGGTCCAGGTGGCTTTGTTCCAGCAGGAATAGCAGGTACCGTTCCGGAAGCAGGCCTTTCCAGGCATTTTTGAGCGCCTTTTTGGGCTCGTCCTTTGCCAGCTTGACCAGCTTTTGAAAAAGTTCCTCCTGATTGATGGCCGGAAGTGCATCAAGGTTCATGACCACTTTAGCTAATTCCCATTTTTTCTTGGCCTTAACAACAAATTGGCTGCATCGCAAAACAGCCGGTCCTGAAATACCGAAATGGGTAAAAATCATGTCCATTTGATGGGTAATAAGCGGTTTTCCTTTGGGGTTGAGGACACTTAGTGCAACATCCCTTAAAGAAAGTCCCTGCAGCGTCTTTTCTATAATAAAAGATTCATCAGAAGTAAGCGGGACCTCTGTCGGAAAAAGTTCGGTTACGGTATGGCCGGCTTTTTGCGCCCATGGATAGCCATCCCCTGTCGAACCCGTCTGTGGAACAGATTTTCCGCCGACAGCCACAACGACAGCCCGGCTTTTTATTGTCTCTCCTGTTTTCAGCAGAACGCCTGCAGTTTTTCCATTGTCATAAAGAACATCTTCCACCGAACAATGGATACGGATCTCGACCCCGAGCCTTTTCATATAATCCAATAAGGCATCGACAACGGATTGTGCCCGGTTGGAAACCGGAAACATGCGGCCGTGGTCTTCTTCTTTCAGCTGAATTCCAAGATTTTCGAAAAAGCGGATAATATCTTCGTTATTAAAAATGGAGAAGGGCCCGTACAAAAAGCGGCCGTTGCCAGGGATATGACGGATGATTTCTTCAATAGGCAGCCGGTTGGTTACATTGCATCTTCCTCCGCCGGAAATTGCCAGCTTTCTGCCAAGCTTATCGCCTTTATCGATTAAAAGCACCTGTGCGTGTTGTTCGGCTGCTGCAATAGAGGCCATTAACCCGGAAGGTCCTCCGCCAATTACAATTACATCATATGTCAATATCAATCATCACCTTCATTTTCCATTTCAATCTTTTTATTGTAAATGGCTGATTAACCAAAAGCAAATCACAAGAGGTGTCTCATTGTCAAAACGAGTCGATCACTGTAAACTAGAACAGGGGATAGAATGGATTACTTACATAAATCAAAATAACGGAGAGTCAGATGCTGAATGTCATCTAAATTAATTCGAGGAACTTTTATATTAACGCTGGGCACAATTTTATCCAAAGTGCTTGGCCTTCTCTATGTCATTCCTTTTTATAAAATCATCGGCGGGGCTGATCAGGCTGCGCTTTATACGTTCGGTTATGTGCCTTATACGATCTTTATCAGTATTGCGACGGCGGGTGTCCCGCTTGCTGTATCAAAATATATTGCGAAATATAATGCACTGGAAGAATATGCGGTTGGGCGCAAGTTATTTCGCTCGGGCATTTATGTCATGCTGGGAACAGGGGTTGTTTCCTTTCTCGCTATGTACGGGCTGGCGCCGTGGCTGGCTGAAATTGTATTAAAAGGCGCTGAATCCGAATATTCAACGGAAGATGTAGCAGCGGTCATCAGGGCTGTCAGTTTCGCCTTATTAATTATTCCGGTCATGAGTTTGATGAGGGGATTCTTTCAAGGACACCAGTCTATGGGGCCTTCAGCAGTATCAACGGTTGTAGAACAGCTGGCAAGGATTATCTTTTTGCTGTCAGGAGCTTTTATCGTTTTATATGTATTAAAAGGAAGTATGGTAACCGCCATCAGTGTTGCCACATTTGCGGCCTTTATCGGCGGTTTGTCCAGTTTTGCCGTTCTTTTATGGTATTGGAAGAAACGCAAGCCGGGATTGGATGAGCTTTTGCAGCACGACCGGCGTTCCATGGATGTCTCATTGCCAAATATGTATAAGGAAATCCTTATGTATGCTTTTCCATTTGTTATGGTTGGCATTGCGAATCCCTTGTATCAATTTATTGACCAAATCACGTTCACACGTGCGATGGCAGCAGCCGGAAATGCGTCAGGAGCACTCGATGCTCTTGGAATATTAAATATGACTACACACAAGCTTGTTATTATTCCTGTTTCATTGGCAACTGCTTTCGCCTTGACCATTGTCCCTCTAGTCACAGAATCTTTTGTGAAAAATGACAGAAGACAGATGTTTCGCCAATTGGACCAAACTTTTCAAGTACTGCTCTTTATTACGATGCCGGCGGCCATCGGCTTGTCGCTTTTGGCAGAGCCCATGTACACCATGTTTTATGAATACGACGAGTATGGAGCTCAAGTATTGCGCGCTTACGCACCTGTTGCTATTTTGTTTGCATTATACTCAGTTACCGCTGCTATTCTTCAAGGAATCAATGAGCAGCGATTTACGATGCTGAGCCTTCTAACAGGGCTGCTGGTCAAATTGGCTGTAAATATCCCATTGATCCGATTGTTTGCTGCGGAGGGAGCAGTATACGCCACAGCATTAGGATATGGGACAGCGATTTTCATTAACTTTATAGTCATCAAAAAATTTGCACGCTATCCATTAAAGCTTGTGTACAGAAGGACTATATTAATAGGGATTTTTAATCTGGTGATGGCGGTGCCGGTGTATCTGATATACAAAGGCCTGTTATGGTTCCTGACACCGGAATCTACGATTCAGTCCATACTCATCATCGTCATATGTGCTGGAGCAGGGGCAGTAATCTATGGATATCTTGGTCTGAAATCAGGCCTGGCAGATCGATTGTTTGGTTCCAGAGTTCAAAAAATAAAACAAAGGCTGCGGTTGGAATAAAAGAAAAAAGAGGCTGCCCAAACGGCGCCTCTTTTTCCCCCATGTTACTTATGGAAGGTCATAATATTCTGGACGGGTGAAACCCAATTGCCTTTCGATCCTTGACACTCGCCGGTCCAATCTTTCAAACTGGTTTCTGAGTCGATCCACTTGCCGTTCAAGCTGGTCTATTCTTCTATTAATATTGCCGCCTCCGCCTCCCGGAAAGCCGGGGAATCCAGGAAAGAATTGGCCTTGCTGTCCTGTCTGAGGTTGAAAATCCATTGGCTGCATGCCTGTTGGCTGCATGCCCGTCGGAAACTGCTGCATCCCCGTTGGCATTGGCTGCATTCCTGTACCCATTGGAGGCTGTTGTCTGTAATCCATGATATTTCACTCCATTCTTTTCATTCCTGCATCAATAGCCTATGTAAACACGGAAAAAGCGTATAGACGATCGCCCAATTGGGTATTTTTCCAAAAAATAATCTGGGGGTAAATCCGTTGAGAATTGATAAATTATTGGCCAATATGGGGTACGGAAGCCGTAAAGACGTAAAAAAGCTATTACGAAGCGGAAAAGTCACAGTGAACGGAGAATCGGTCAAGGACGGAAAGTTTCAAGTCGATCCTGTAAAAGATACCGTGCTGGCTCTTGGCGAGGAAGTCCATTATAAGGAATTTGTTTATTTTATCATGAACAAACCGCCTGGATTCATTTCGGCGACAGAAGACATACAAGAACAAACCGTTATTGATCTGCTTGATCCAGAAGATGTTATTTTTCAGCCGTTTCCCGTCGGACGTCTTGATAAAGATACTGAAGGATTGTTGATCTTGACAAATGATGGTCAAACGGCGCATCAGCTGCTTTCACCGCAAAAGGAAGTTCCCAAAACTTATTTTGCTGTCATTAATTCAACCGTAACGGAAGAGGATAGAAAGGTATTCGAAAAGGGAGTCACTCTGAATGATGGCTATCAAACCAAGCCTGCCAATCTGGAGATCATTAAATCTGGGATCTATTCTGATGTTGAGATTACGATTACAGAAGGTAAATTTCATCAAGTTAAGCGTATGTTTGAAGCAGTCGGAAAAAAGGTGCTGTATTTAAAACGCCTCTCCATGGGGCCCATTATGCTGGATGAGACTTTGGAGGCCGGAGAATATCGAGAAATGACCGAAGAAGAAATCCAACAGATCCATTCGTATGTAAGCAGTAAAACAGAACACCGCTAAAGAGGAAAAGCCCTGGAGAAGGCATATCCCTGCTCCGGGGCTTGGCTTATAAAAGTCGGGGGCTTCGAGGCGCCTCCGCTTTTCTAATGGTCTAACGACGCACAGAATGTGCCTTCAGAAGGCAGGGGCTCGAGGTTGCTCCGGTCTACCCGATGAAGGCAAAGAGAATGCCTCCTTTGGTTCGCCCCCCATCCTTGCCGCCCCTGTGCAGCCGTCTTGCGCTTTTCTTATTGTCCAGCTCCGGCGCCTAGCCCCTCGAGGTCATAAGCCAATCACAGCTGAAGGCAAAGAACGCCTTCTTCTGTGCTCGTCTTATGCTTGTCGGGGCTGATCGAGGCGCTTCCGCTTTTCTAACTACGACGTAATTTTCACTTTTTTATCGGTTGTTGTCCACTTCCCGCGACGCGGGCTGCTAATCAGGTCATTGTATTCTAACACATTCAAATCCCTTTGAATGGTGCGAGGTGTACTTCCGAATGCGTCTGCCAATTCCCGTGTGGAAACTGTACCATTTTCCCGGATGTATAAGTATACATCTTTAATTCTGGTAAGCATTCTGTCTGTTGATGGTTTCAAAAAACCACTCCCTCATCTTAAATTTCCTTGGCAGAAGGTGCGGACAGCTATGCCTGTTGCTTTGGATTTGTATAAAGTTGAAGGACAACTCCTTTACATCGTATGGTAGACATCACCGATAGCAAAACTTAATTGTCAGACACTTCTATTTTAACTTATTTATTTGGATAAAGAAAGCTTTATAAGCGGCTTGGAAAGATTTGTCGGTTGCCAGCCAGTATTCCCTCTATAAGAAAAACTGAAACCTTTGCAATGCCTGCCCGTAGGGAATAGTGTTAAGCAGAAAGGAATGAATTCGCTATGTCACTACTCACGGTCGATATAAAGGAAGCCGGCTATAAAAATAAGGAACCTGCCATCTCAAATGTACACTTTGCTTTGGAACAGGCAAGCCTGACTGGAATGATCGGAGCCAATGGAGCAGGAAAAAGTACGACCATTAAAGCAATTTTAGGAGAATTGCCTTTCCTGGAAGGAACGATCGAAATGGAAGAAGGGACAGCCTATTCATATATACCCGAAAGGCCAGTGTATTATGATGAACTGACTTTATGGGAGCATTTTGAGTTTGTTGGAGCAGTTGAACAGCTGGGGGAGGGGCATCTAAACTATGCCCGAGAATTATTGAAAAAGTTCCGTCTTTATGAACGGATGCATGAATTCCCGGGAACGTTCTCCAAAGGAATGCAGCAAAAGGGAATGATCGCACTTGCATTATTTACGGGACCCCGGTTGTTAATCATTGACGAACCATTCATGGGACTGGATCCTTCTTCCACCCGAATGCTGCTTGAATTATTAGATGAAGAAAAGAATAAGGGGACCGGGATTCTCATGTGTACGCATATATTGGATACCGCCCAGCGGATATGCGACTCATTCATCGTCATCGAGCGTGGAACGGTGAAGGCAGCCGGAAACTTGTCAGAGGTACTCACCCAATGCGGCGCCGGCGATGGAAGTTTGTATTCCTGCATTACAACAGAGGATGAGCTCAATGACTAGCCGCCAGCTGCTTTTTCGAAGAATCAGGGAAAACTGGCATTTTCAATACTCTGTACTAAAGTCTGTTGTAGACTGGACCGTTCTAGTTTACCTTGTATTGCCCGCTGTTGGTATTTCTTTCTTTATTTACAGGTCCTGGTGGATAGAGGCGCCAGGCTGGATAGAATCTGTTCCTTTCGGACTGTTTTTTTCGATTTGTTTCTTTTTATTGTGGGGAAGTACCTTCCAAACCTATATCAGAGAAGCCGACAATGTTTTTTTGCGAAAACAAGAGCGGCTTATGCTTCGCATGAAGCAGGGTGGAATAGTCCTATCCTCGATGACAGCTATTCTTTCAGGAGGATTCTTATCAGCACTTATAGCCCCTTTTTGGATGTTGCATTACGGATACACAGGTACCGATCTGGCGCTGTTTCTCAGTCTATGGGTCTCTTTAAAATGGATGATCATGGGGATCAACAGCAGGATGAATGTTCAGCTGAGTGGGTGGAGGAGTTTCATCAGAGGGATTCCTGTTGCTGCTTTTGCTGCATGTATTTGGTGGGGAAGCTATCATGCGTTTCTGTCAGGCAGCTTGATCTCTATGTTTTCCATTGTCTTGTTTAATACACTGGTCTCTATGTTGTTCGTTAGGAAACGATTTACCTCGATACATACTTTTGAGCAGGATCTGTCCATTGATCAAAAGGTAAAATATAAGTATACGGAATTCATTTTCGGGTTATCTATGGACATGGAAAAACTCCCAAAGCCAAAACCGGTTCGCAGGAGTCCCAGACTTTACTCCCGATCCAATCGGATTTTCTCCAGGCGTACCGAAAAAAATGCCTTCTTGGAACTGTTTATTAAAGTCACGGTCCGTGATACTCAATATATCAGGGGCTATTTGCAAATACTGGGTGTTACATCGGCAGCCATTGTTTTTATACCGCCATTCTGGTTAAAGCTAACAATAGTGATCTCGGGGTATTTTTTTCTGATGATCTGGATAGGCATTGTTTGGTATAGGGTGGCGGGCAGCCATCCTTTTACTAAAAAATACACGGAAAATTACGGCTATGCGAAAGCTAAACGGCTGGTGACCATCATCCTCTCCATCCCCTATATTTTTATCAGCGGAGCGTACATTGTAATGTTCCAGTCTCTTTCCCTTTTTTTAGCCGGATAAATCGTTGTACAATAAGAACATTGACAATAGTCCAAAGGAGTATTAAACATGGCAAAAATCGACTGGAAACAAGAAGTGCATAAACGAAAGAATGAATTAATCCAAGATTTACAAGGATTGCTTCGCATTCGCAGTGTTTTGAATGAAACGAATGCAACCGAAGAAGCCCCTTTGGGGACCGGAGTAAAAAAAGCGCTGGAGTACTTGCTCGATCTGGGAAAAAGAGACGGGTTTCTGATTAAGAATGTAGGTAACCTTGCCGGTCATCTTGAAATGGGCTCCGGTGACGGGCTGATTGCAGCCCTTTGCCATGTGGATGTTGTTCCGGAAGGAGATGGCTGGATTGTTGATCCATTTGGCGGTGAGATCAGAGAGGGAAGAATATACGGCAGAGGAGCGATTGATGATAAAGGGCCTACCATAGCTGCATATTATGGGATGAAAATTGTAAGAGATCTTGGCCTGCCTATTGATAAGCGTATCCGGTTAATTATTGGGACAGATGAGGAAAGCAAATGGCGATGTGTCAATCATTATTTTGAGAATGAAGAAATGCCTGATAGGGGATTTGCCCCTGACGCAGACTTTCCGGTTATCCATGCAGAAAAGGGAATAGCTGACTTTGACTTAAAACAAAATCGTAATTCTTTAAGAGAAAAAGGGGCGAAAATTACGCTTATTTCCTTTTTTTCAGGCAGACGTTATAATATGGTTCCAGATTACGCACGGGCAGTATTGGACATCCAGCAGGAACAAACTGAGATTCTCCAGCAGTTTAACGACTTTATCTATCGTCAGGAATTAACCGGGAGATATTATGTAGAAAGCGGCTATGTTGTACTGGAACTTGAAGGAATATCTGCCCATGGAATGGAACCGGATCACGGAAAAAACGCCGGGCTGCTTCTTGCAGGTTTTCTGTCGACCATTAAAATAGATCGGAAAGGAATGGAATTTATTAAAGCAGCTGTTCACTTTTTTTTGGGTGATTCAAGAGGAAGGGCGCTGGGCGTACAACATAAAGATGAGCAGATGGGGGATGTCACGATTAATGTAGGCATCATGACGTATAACGATGAAGACGGCGGTCGTTTTGGTTTAAATATGAGGTATCCTGCATCCTTCTCCTTGGATGAGGGGATGGAGAAAATTATGAGGGCAGCAGAAGAATTTCATTTCCAGGTGTCGGATATTTCAAACTTAAAGCCGCATTATGTACCGGCCGATGACATACTAATACAAAAACTGGTGAAAGTCTATGAACAGCAGACAAACGAAAAGGCAGAATTGCTCGCCATCAGCGGAGGAACATATGCACGTTCCTTACAATCGGGCGTTGCTTTTGGTGCTTTGTTTCCCGGCAGGCCGGATGTGGCCCATCAAAAAGATGAATATATGGAATTAGAGGATTTGCTTAGGGCTGCGGCATTATATGCCCAGGCATTTTACGAGCTTGCTCTAGATGAATAAAACAGGAGGAAGAAGATATGGGGAAGATCATTTTAGGTGATCAACTTATGGAACGATCTGTTATCGGCATTGATCTGGAAGATCGGGGATATCAATTTGGTGACGGTGTTTACGAAGTCATCCGGGTATACGAAGGAAAGCTTTTTACCATGAAGGAACATATCGGCCGGCTATATCAAAGTGCAAAAAAAATAAAAATAACCATCCCTTTGGCACCTGAGCAGATGATGGACCTTGTTGAAAAGCTTGTCGCAGAAAATAAAGTTTATGATGGCTCCGTCTATATGCAAGTAACCCGAGGGGCTGCACCGCGGACACACATGTTTCCGACTCCTGAAAGTAAGACGAAGCCAGTATTTACGGCTTATACAAATGAAGTAGCCAGACCCGGGAATTTAATGAAACACGGGGTGAAAGCTGTCACGGCAGAAGATATCCGCTGGCTGCGCTGCGATATTAAAAGCCTGAATTTGCTTCCGAATGTTTTAGCCAAGCAGGAAGCAGCTGAAGCCGGATGCTACGAAGCCATATTGCACCGCTCCGGCACTGTGACGGAAGGCTCATCTTCCAATGTGTACATTGTAAATAGAGGTGAAGTCCGCACGCACCCTGCCAACCATTTTATTTTGAACGGTATTACCAGGCAGGAATTGCAAAAGCTTTGTATAGAGAACAGCATTCCGTTTGTTGAAAGAGCATTTACTTTGGAAGATTTATTCCAGGCAGATGAGGTTTTCATTACAAGTACGACATCTGAAATAATGCCAATTGTTGAGATTGACGGAAAGACAGTCGGAAATGGCACACCTGGACAAATGGTTCGGATGTTACAAACGCTATTTGAACAAAGAATTATTGCGGAATCAAAAGCACATATGTAAAGGAGCCCTGTTCCATGGACACAAGCCACTATTTTTTTGCGCTATCCTTGCCAAATGAAGTGAAAGACCCATTATGGGAGATCAGCCAACAAGCCAAAGAAATATTTCCTTTTAAAAGTTGGGTTCACCATGCTGATTATCACATCACATTAGCTTTTTTGGGTAAGGCAGAACAACACATGCTGGCTGATGCTGTTTCCCATGTAAGAGAATCTTTACAAGGGGTGCCATCCTTTCAACTGAGCCTAAACCATGCAGGGACATTCGGACGTCAAGATGCACCAAGAATTCTCTGGGTCAATACAAAAGATAGTGCATCTCTAAGGCGTGTACGTGATCATGTTTATACGGCATGCGGAAAAGCCGGATTTCAACTGGAAACAAGGCCGTTTAAACCGCATATTACCATTGCCAGAAGCTGGGTGAGTGAAAGGAAATTTCAGATGAAGGCTCTCGAAGAAAGTGTTTTCTCGTGCTTGCCTGATACTGTTTTTTCCATCAAAGAGGTGGTACTTTACCGAACTCACCCGCAAAAGTTACCAAAGTATGAAAAAGCCGAGTGTTTTCCGCTCGTATAGAAAAAGAGAGGTTGCATAAAGGAAAATGGCGCAGCTCATTAAATTGAATGATTATATTTCTCGATATGAAGTTGATTTATCCCACTACACCTCATTATTTGTAAGACTGAAAAAAAGGCGATGGGACTCTATACTGGACTCAACGGCCAACGTACTTGAACGAAATGAGCTGAAACAGGCATTTCTGGATCAGCTCTTTGTTTCGCAAATTAAATGGGCTAGCTCAACTGTATTTAAGAAGTCCTATCCCCATTCAGGCATATATTCAGATTCGCGCCTTCGGAAACTTGTTCAGCGATTTCCGGATTCATTTATGCTGATGTATACTCCTGTAATGCAGCTGAAAAAAGCCAGAATACAGCTTGATGTTTATATGCTCCTTCCTTCCAAGCTGGTCTGTATGGTGTTTTTGGAGGATGGAGAAGAGGCTCTATATATCGGGACACATGAACATTTCTGGAAGAAGAGTTATAGAAATAAAGAAGAGAAAGTTCTTAATCCGGTCTTGCCGCTTCGGAGAATGGAAAATATAGCAGCCCAGATTTTCCGGGCCAGAGGCATTGAATGGCCTATTGAAAAAATCATAGTTTCAGAGAACAGCTATATTACCTATCCTGATGTTCCAGCTGACATTCGGATTGTAGACAGACAACATTATGAGGCATGGATTCAAGAACTGCGGTCGTATCATTCCCCGATGAAGCTTATGCAATTTAAGGCTGCCAAAGCATTGCTCGAACAATGCGTAAAGACAAGCGCAAAGAGATCCGACTGACAATAGTTAAGAAATGTACCGGAAAAACAAGTAACCAAGGATTGGGTCTTGACGAAAAAAGTCGGTTCGCGGTAAACTTTAAGGAAGGATGGCTATTGTTGTATTCTCGTATATCCAATAGCTGTCTTTTTTCTTTCTACAGAATGAACGGAGAAGTGCCTCCGGTATTTATTGAAGGTGAATGACGGTGAAACATTTATTAGAGCACGACTGGGAGATTATCCCCGCCGGCGGAGCGACAGGGAAGGCTTTCTTTGCTTCCAAGAATAATGAGAAACTCTTTTTGAAGTGGAACTCTTCTCCTTTTTTAGCCGTATTGTCTGCTGAGGGAATCGTTCCCAAGCTCGTTTGGACCAAAAGAATGGAAAATGGAGATGTAATCACAGCACAGGAGTGTTTAAGCGGCCGTGAATTCAAACCGGAAGAAATGACCCGGGATGGTGTTGCGAAGCTGCTGAAAAAGATACACGAGTCCAGTCCTCTGCTTACTATGCTGGGCCGTCTTGGAAAATCACCTTACAAACCGGAAATGATGCTTGCTGAAGTCATCTCAGGTCTCGATGCCGAATTAATGTCTATTCCGGATATTCAACAGTCATTGAAATTTCTGCAAAGGGAGCTTGCCAATGTTCAATACGAGACGTTTACCGTCTGCCATGGGGATGTAAACCATAACAATTGGCTGCTGTCAGACACGGATGAAATCTACCTGATTGATTGGGATGGCGCAACGATTGCAGATCCGGCAATGGATATCGGCCCCCTTCTATATTTGTATATTCCCAAAAATGATTGGCCGTCCTGGTTTAAGAAATATGGTATTACCGATTCAGAGCATCTTCAGCTCCGAATGAAATGGTACGTGACTGCCTATACGCTGCAAACCATCGGCATGCATAAAAACCGCCAACGTTATCAGGAAATGGACTTCTGGGTAGGCTACCTGGAAACGATCGCTTAAGTGTATTGATCGATATTTCCGATCCAATGCGACAGATGTTCCTGATGACTGTCTATATGACCCGTTAAATCTTTCGTTCGGGAGCCGGTTTGGCAATAGAAATATATTTCTTCCAGCACAGGGGTCAATTCAGGATGAACCTCCTGATTGGCCAACAGGGATTTGACCAGCCTGCCGATTTGAGTGCACTCCGAAACAGATCCTTGCAGGTCTTCCAAATGATTGACCATAATATCCTTTAACAGTCCAATTTGATCGTGGTAAGAAAGCGGCATAATCATCCTCCTTTTTGCCATGTAGTATAATTATTGTATGGGGATTTATTTTTTCTATCCTTGTCATGTGAAGATCATTGAAGGAGAAGAGAGGTGAACAGGTTGGATACCATTCAAATCGGAGAGGCTGCACTGACTTGGCTGAACGGGGGGAATACCCGCCTGGATGGCGGTGCCATGTTTGGTGTGGTGCCCAAACCGCTTTGGTCCAAACGATACCCGGCAGATGAAAGAAATCGCATAGAATTGCGGTCAGATCCTATTCATCTTCAAATCAACGGCAAAAACATTTTAATAGAGTCGGGCGTAGGAAAAGGTAAAATGTCCGAAAAACAAATTCGCAATTTTGGAGTGACCGAAGAGTCCCAAATAGAAATGTCACTTGCAGAGTTGGGATTATCACCCGCAGATATTGATATCATATGTATGACTCATCTGCATTTTGATCACGCAAGCGGTTTAACCAAGCGTAAAGGAGATAGGTTTGCCACCGTTTTTCCCAATGCAGTCATTTATACATCACAAATTGAATGGGATGAAATGCGTAACCCGAATATTCGGTCGAGGAATACATATTGGAAAGAAAATTGGGAACCCGTTGCCGAACAAGTGAAAACGTTTACAGGTATATTTACTGTTGCAGAAGGCATCACAATGATCCATACGGGAGGCCACAGTGCAGGGCATAGTATGATTACAATCGAAAATAACGGACAGAGAGCAGTTCATATGGGGGATATCATGCCTACTCATGCGCATCAGAACGCTCTATGGGTAACTGCCTATGATGATTACCCGATGGATTCGATACGCGCTAAGCTGAAATGGATCCCTGCCGAAATGGAAGCGGAAAGCTGGTTTGTCTTTTATCATGATGCCTGCTTCAGGGCCGTCAAATGGGATCAGAATGGGAAGGTTCTCCAAGAGGTGAAAAGGAAATAGCGCAAAGCAAAAAACAGGTGAAGCCATGAAAAAAGCCACCTGTTTTTTGTTGATAGTTTAATATTTTTTTATTTACGCATAATTTACTGGGTACACATCGATGACTGTACCAGTGTGGGCGTCTGCCAAAAATTCATATTGCTTTGTTTCGCCATCTTCTTTGGTAGTAATGCCGCCTCTGTAAACTTCTGTTTTTAAAGCATATTTTTCGTACTCTTCAGGTCTGAATTTAATCCAGGAGCCTTCAATGCTGCCGGAATCTTTAAATGCTTCTTTTACGGTTTGAAGTACTTTTTCGCCTGATGCCAAAGAGTTTTTCTTTAAAGCTTCACTCGCATAGTAGCCGGCAATAACACCCGCACCTGCCCCGAGTAGAAAGTTTTTCCAATTCATATGAGCACCTCCAAAATCAATCATCATCTCTAGTATACCGTAATTTCAAATAAGGTTGGAATAATAAATACTTCCAAATGGTAAAGAACATCGCTGGTAAATCTTATAAAAGTTGAATAAAATGAAAGAAATATACAGATAAAGGAGCAGGACGAATGGAAAGAGAAACAATAGATTTGTTCCGGACACTGACGGAATTGCCAGGGGCACCTGGATTTGAGCATCAAGTGCGGCGCTTTATGAGGACCGAACTTGAAAAATATTCAGATGAAATCATTCAGGACCGTTTGGGGAGTATTTTCGGGGTAAAGTATGGGACGGGACCGAAAGTCATGGCAGCAGGGCACATGGATGAAGTTGGTTTCATCGTTACTCAAATAACTGAAGACGGTATGCTGAGATTTCAAACCCTTGGGGGTTGGTGGAGTCAGGTCCTGCTGGCCCAGAGGGTGCAGATTATTACCGACAATGGTCCTGTAACGGGAGTCATTGGCTCTATCCCCCCCCATCTGCTCAGTGAAGGACAAAGAAAGAAGCCGATGGAAGTCAAAAATATGTTGATCGATATTGGCGCAGATGATCGGGAAGATGCAATAAAACTAGGAATCAAGCCTGGTCAGCAAGTTGTACCGGTTTGCCCGTTTACCCCTCTCGCCAACCCCAAAAAAATAATGGCTAAAGCATGGGACAACCGCTATGGATGCGGCCTGGCTGTCGAACTGCTGAAAGAGCTGAAAAATGAGGAACTTCCGAACACTCTATATTCGGGGGCAACTGTACAGGAGGAAGTAGGCTTAAGAGGGGCAGCTTCTGCCTCCAATATGATTCAGCCTGACATCTTTTATGCATTGGATGCCAGTCCGGCAAATGATATGTCCGGTGACAAAAAAGAGTTTGGCCAGCTTGGAAAAGGAGTTCTGCTGAGAATTTTTGACCGCTCCATGGTTACGCTGCCAGGGATGAGGGAATTTGTACTGGATACAGCCGAATCCAATGATATACCTTACCAATATTTTCTATCCATGGGAGGAACGGATGCAGGGCGTGTACATACATCCAACGAGGGAGTCCCGAGTGCAGTCATTGGTATTTGTTCCCGTTATATCCATACACAAGCATCCATTATTCATGTAGATGATTATGCTGCTGCCAAGGAACTCTTAATCCGGCTAGTAAAAACTACAGACCAGACAACAGTAGATACAATCAGAAATCAATGATAGAGGGGTTAAATCATGATAGTGGCCATTGGTTCTAAAAATAAGGCTAAAATAAAAGCTGTAGAACAGACATTTTTAGATGTAAAGATTGAAGCGTCCCTGCTTTCGGTAGATTCTCCCTCGGGGGTCAGCGAACAGCCTTTTTCTGACGAAGAAACCATGAAAGGTGCGGCCAACCGGGCCGAACATTGTTTAACACAAGTACATGAAGCGGGATTGGCAATCGGCCTTGAAGGAGGTGTGACGGAAACTCCTTTTGGTCTATACTTGTGCAATTGGGGGGCAATTGCTGAAAGAGGCCGGGAAACCCTATTTGCCGGAGGCGCAAGAATCAGGCTTCCGGATGAAATTGCCCATCGTCTCAAGGCTGGTGAAGAACTTGGACCTGTCATGGATGACTACATGAATGCCAGGGAAATCCGTCATACTGAAGGCGCAGTTGGTGTGTTGACCAACGGACTGGTCGACCGTGCAGCAATGTTTAGCCATATTGCCAAACTTCTGATTGGCCAGTATATGAGGAGAAAGGGCTGTTCCTTATAGGAATGCCCCCTCAGGTCAAATGAATGAAAATTTGAATAAAATTGCTTTGTCCAGCTCTGTTTGACTGTACATGCAGTCCACGGCCCTGCAGGCTGGGAGACAGGACGGGGCATGGCCTGTCGCCCCGTAGCGCAGTCGACCATATTGTTGTTGAATGTGAACGCTGCCGGACAGGTATTTGCACTTTTCACGTTAGGACTCAAAGATGTAGGATAATGCCTTCATGGCCTGATTGACTGTTTCTACTGTGGCATTGGCCTTTCTTGAAAGTTCTTTTAATGGGTGGTGCAGTTCCTTCGGCCGAATCAAAATGAGCGGTTTGCCCAGAGCCAAAGCGGTGCTGGCATCCATAGCCGTATTCCATTGCTTATATTTTTCTCCGAACAAAGCAATCACTAAATCGGCTTTTTGTAAAAGTACCTGTGTGCGCAAGTTATTGAAGCTTGAGGCGGCCGCATCCCTGAAGATTGCATCGGGCTGTTCGCCGAGAATTTCCTCGCCGATGGCATCCGAACGGTCATGATTTTCCATTGGCCCGACAAAATCGACTGGAAGCTGCAGTGTTTGGGCCTTTTCTTTAATTTCTTCCCGCCAGCTGCTGTGTATTTCTCCGGCCAGATAGACTGTTAATCTCATCAAACCCCTCCTCACATCTTTTCTCATCCTCTATCATATCATGAAAAGTCAGAAGAATCCCCTTCCCTTCACGATAAAAGGTGTCTAACGAGTCAATCAAATAAAAATATTTGCTTTTTTTTCGTTTTTAGGGTACAAAGGGAATAGAATCATAATTACATAGGACGAGAACACTAGGGGTGCGAATCGCTGAGAGAGGAGAAATCCTTAACCCTTGAACCTGATCTGGGTAATGCCAGCGCAGGGAAGTGGTTTTTTTTGCCATGTACGCAGAATGTATGCGTACATATGGAATATGTATGTTTAACATGCAGAGCCACTTCTTGAAATTAGGAAGCGGCTCTTTTTCTTTGTCAAAACCTGCCTTCTTGGGTTCTCGCGCCAAAAAGGAGATGGAATATGGAAGAGTGTCTAGTATTTGATGGTGTCACTTTTTCCTACAAGGAAAATAGAAGACAAGGTGTAAAGATATTGGATCAATTAAGTTTCACTATTCATAAAAGTGAATTCGTCAGTGTGGTGGGTCCCAGCGGCTCCGGAAAAAGTACTTTATTTCGGTTAATTTCCGGGCTGGAAAACCAAGATAAAGGACGCATTCTAGTGAACGGAGAAGCAGTTGAGGACAGGCTTGGCCATATCGGTTATATGGCTCAAAAGGACGGACTGCTCCCCTGGATGACTGTGATGGAAAATGTACGGCTGCCGTTGTCTTTGAAAGGCGTGAAGGGTAAAAACGTTTATAAAGAACTATTGGACAAACTGGATCGCTTCGGTTTAAAAGGATATGAACAAAGGTACCCCCATGAACTTTCAGGGGGCATGCGCCAACGGGTCTCGTTTTTGCGGGCATTATTGGGCGGTTTTGATTTGTTGTTATTGGATGAACCGTTCAGTGCACTGGATGCAGTCACAAAATCGATGATGCAGGAGTGGCTCCTAAAACAATGGAACGAAACAAAGAAAACCATTCTGTTTATTACTCATGATGTGGAAGAAGCCTTGTTTCTTTCAGACCGGATCCTCCTTTTTGGTGAGCATCCTGTAAAACACCTCCAGGAAATTCAGGTGCCTTTGGGGAGACCGCGAACGATCTCAGATTTAAAAGATCCCCAATTTACATCCTTAAAAGAAAAACTCCTGTTGGATCTGAGAAACAAGGTGACCATATGAATGTTTTAAGAAAATACGGACTGTCCCTGGGGTTTCTATTCTTTCTTCTGGCTGGCTGGGAATGGGGAGCACGCTTATACGGAAAGCCTTTTATCCTCCCATCTCCTTCAGGAGTGCTGGACAGGTTATGGGAGCTGAAGTCCATCCTGTTCATCTCCCACTTGCCCGCTACCTTGGCAATCGTTGTGATCGGATTGCTGCTGTCTCTGGTTTTTGGCGTCAGTCTGTCCGTTTGGATGCATAAAAGCGGAATAGCGAGGAAAGCTTTTTTCCCGATTTTGATAGCTTCTCAAACCATCCCGATTATTGCCCTGGCTCCTATATTTGTCCTGTGGTTTGGATATTCCGTTTGGAGCAAAGTGGCTGTGACTGTACTCATTACATTCTTCCCGATCACCGTGAGCACCTTTGACGGACTGCGGTCAGCTGATTCCCATCTGAAAGAAGTACTCCGGGTGATGGGGGCATCAAAACGGCAAGTCTTCCTAAAGGTTGAGCTTCCGGCAGCTCTGCCGCACTTTTATTCGGGGCTAAAAGTTGCAGTAACCCTGAGTGTTATTGGAGCAGCTATCGGAGAGTGGCTTGGGGCTGACGCAGGACTCGGTTATTTTAGCCGAAGGATGATGACACAGTTTGATGGAGCGGGGGTTTTTGCACCGATTGTTGTTCTTTCTTTACTTGGTGTTGTATTGTTTTGGCTCGTTGGACTGTTAGAAAAAATGACAATGAAATGGAGACGTATACAATGAAAAAAATCGGAGCAGCTGTAATTATTCTATTTTGTATATTCCTTGCTGCCTGTGGCCAATCTCAGGAAGACGCCGCAGGAAAAGGGGAAAATGACCAGCTTCGTGAATTAAATATTATGCTCGATTGGTATCCGAATGCTGTTCATAGCTTTTTATATACTGCTATCGAAAAAGGCTATTTTGAAGAAGAAGGTTTGAAAGTTAATATCCGCTTTCCGTCCAATCCGACAGACCCTTTACAGCTTTCTGCAACAGGAGAAATTGATTTGGGCATAAGCTATCAGCCTGATGTGATCTCTGCCAGAGCAGAGGGAGTACCGGTCAAATCTGTAGCAGCAATTGTAAGAAGCCCATTGAACCATATTATATTTTTGAAAGAAAGTGATATTACCCGTCCGAAAGATTTGGAAGGTAAAACGGTCGGCTGGCCGGGCAT
The DNA here is from genome assembly GCF_042680885.1 of Siminovitchia sediminis. Lineage (NCBI taxonomy): Bacteria > Bacillati > Bacillota > Bacilli > Caryophanales > Bacillaceae > Siminovitchia > Siminovitchia sediminis. Next base: position 73,215 of record NZ_JBHUEO010000019.1, read on the forward strand.
TCCGGTAAATGAGCCGCTTGTACAGACCATAGTAGAATCCGACGGCGGTGACATGAACAAGGTGAAAATGACAGACATTGGATTTGAACTTAATGCTGCCATTGCGACCCGACGCGTAGATGCTGTAAGTGGGGCGTTTATTAACCATGAAGTGCCTGTTCTTGCAAGTGAAGGAATTGAAACAGATTATTTTAATCCTGTTGATTATGGAGTTCCCGGCTATTATGAATTGCTTTTCGTAACAAATGATGATACATGGAAGGAGAAAGAAGAAAACATCCGGGCTTTTTGGCGTGCTGCCTCTAAAGGATATGAGGTAATGAAGAATAATCCGCAGGAGGCATTGGATATTTTATTGACATATCAGGATGAAGAGAATTTTCCGTTGAATAAGAAAGTGGAGAAAGAGAGTTTGCAAGTCCTGCTTCCGAAAATGGAAACGGAAGATGAGGCGTTTGGCAGCCAGTCGGAGGCCTTGTGGGTTGAAGTAATTCAGTGGCTGAAAGATACTGAGTACATCGAAGAAAGTCCCCGGACTCAAGATTTGTTTGTAAATATCGTAGAATAAGCAGCCCCCATGCAGGGGGTTTTTATTTTTATGGGAATCATAAAGACGGCCATCAACAAGCAAGGACCAAAGAAGAGATCAAACGTAAAGAAAGACGGATCTTCCTTTTGACAATTAAATCAAGCCTGATCTATACGGACACTTTATTATTTTCAAAAATCAAACAATAACAAAAAGCATGGACAAAGTTGATGGGTGTCTTTACACTTGTTATGTACAATTCTTATGGAGGGTTTCGCCATGAAACAATTCTTAGCCCGCAAAGGTGTCCATATGACTGCAAAAGCTTATTTAATAGATGCTTTAAGTTACATGGCACTTGGACTTTTCTCTTCATTAATTATTGGTTTGATCATCAAAACGGCCGGTGAACAGCTGGGCTGGCCTCTCTTCATTGAGATGGGAGAAATCGCCATGGGGCTTATGGGACCAGCCATTGGTGTAGCTGTTGCCTATGGTCTTGGAGCACCGCCGCTCGTTATTTTCGCTGCTGTCTGTACAGGAGCTGCAGGAGCTGCATTTGGAGGGCCTGCAGGAAGCTATGTAGCTGCACTTATTTCAACGGAAATTGGGAAAATGGTCAGTCAGGAAACGAAAGTGGATATTATTGTTACTCCTTTTGTAAGTATTTTCACTGGTTTTCTTATGGCGAAATTTATTGGTTCACCTATTTCGGAATTCATGACGATGTTGGGCAGTTGGATTATGTGGGCGACAGATCAGCGCCCGATCATCATGGGAATCATTGTAGCTACTTTGATGGGACTAGCTCTAACGGCACCGATTTCCAGTGCTGCCATTGCCATGATGCTCGATTTGAACGGATTGGCAGCCGGTGTGGCTACGATCGGATGCAGTGCCCAGATGATAGGTTTTGCTGTGGCAAGCTATCGGGAAAATAAAGTCGGCGGCTTACTGGCCATCGGACTCGGAACGTCCATGCTTCAGGTTCCTAATATAATACGCTATCCGCTTATACTCATTCCTCCTACAGTGGCTGGTATCATTTTGGCTCCTTTTGGTGCTACGATTTGGAAAATGACAAGCAATGCAGCCGGAGCCGGGATGGGAACAAGCGGACTTGTCGGACAAATCATGACCTTCACGACAATGGGTTTTTCAGCCTATGTCCTTATCCAAGTCATTGTACTCCATTTTATCGGTCCGGCTGTGATAAGCTTATTGATATCGGAGTATATGAGAAAGCGCGGCTGGATCAAGCCGGGCCAAATGCTGATTAACACTGGAGGTAAATAATATGGAAAATTTGCAGTCAAAAGAGCAGTTTGAGCAATTAAAAAATGAAGAGCGTACGATCTTTATGTTCTCCGCGGATTGGTGTCCGGATTGCCGGTTCCTGGATCCGGTTCTTCCACGCCTGGAAGCCGATTATCCGGAGTACAATTTTATCCATGTAGACCGTGATGAGTTTCTCGATTTATGCCAGGAACTTGACATTTTTGGTATTCCAAGCTTTGTTGCTTACCATGACGGAGAGGAAGCAGGAAGGTTTGTAAGCAAAGATCGTAAGACTCTGGAGGAAATAGAAGAATTTATTAATGGGCTGTCCGGTTAAAAAACCCCGGAATGGAGAGAGGTGTTCCTCCGCTTTTAGGATGTATATCAGGAAATGGCTCAATGAGGGTATGGCTTGGGGCCACCAGGCTGTGGTTCACTTGAAATGGTCACTTATTAGGTGCATCAGCCTCTGATCCTTAATAAAATATTTAATTACTTTCTGCTGGGGGTGCCTGATTGGCTGAGATTTTACCCTTCGTACCTGATCCGGGTCATACCGGCGTAGGGAAGCAGCGCTTTTATACAATGTTAGGCGTTATATACAGCCGCTTCTCTTCAACCGGGAAGCGGCTGTTTTTGTTTATTCAACAATTGGATCATCATAAAAGCGCTGGTATTGAAACAAAAAACCTCTATCATTCAGTTATCAAGGAGCAAATTTTTGTTCTTGAAATATATAATACGAGGGAGAGGAGAGTTTGAGAAATTATGGGAAAAATAAATAACGTTCTATTAAGGTCTGTAGATGAACGAAAGGAAGAGCTGCTTCAGATTTTAACCGACTTGATTCGATTTCAGACAGTGAGTCCTCCTTCAAGAAATACAGCAGAAGCACAACAGTATATTGAACAGTTTTTAAAGAGGGAAAAATTTGCAACAGACAGTTGGGAGGTCTACCCGAATGACCCTAATGTAGTTGGGATTAAGAAGGGGACAGGCGGTAAGGATTACAAAAGTTTAATTATTAACGGCCATATCGATGTGGCTGAAGTTGGCGATGACAGCGAATGGACGGTTCCGGTATTTAATGTGGAAGTAAGAGAAGGCTTTGCTTATGGGCGCGGGACTGCAGATATGAAAGGGGCCATGGCAGCTGCCCTTTTTGCCATTAAACTGTTAAACGAATATGAAGTGGAGTTGAAAGGGGATCTTCAGTTCCAATCTGTGATTGGAGAAGAAGTGGGAGAAGCCGGGACGTTATCTTGCATTGAAAAGGGATATGATGCGGATTTTGCTCTTGTCATGGACGTAAGTAATTCAGAGATTCATGGACAAGGCGGCGTAATAACCGGTTGGATTACTGTAAAAAGCCAAGAAGTTTTTCACGATGCTATGCGCTTGAACATGATTCACGCCGGGGGCGGAGTGCATGGAGCGAGTGCCATCGAAAAAATGATGATAGTGATTGCTGCTCTTCAGGAGCTTGAGAGATACTGGGCTGTTACAAAACAATATCCAGGCTTTCCGGCTGGCACGAATACGATTAATCCTGCAGTAATCAAGGGGGGCAGGCATGCAGCGTTTGTGGCTGATGAGTGCAGGCTTTGGATCACTGTTCATTATTATCCAAATGAGACTTATGAATCTGTTATTGCCGAGATTGAGGAGCATCTGTATCACACAGCGATGGCCGATCCCTGGCTAAAAGAAAATCCGCCGAAATTCAAGTGGGGTGGTAAGTCTATGATCGTAGATCGGGGAGAAATTTTTCCTGCACTTGAGCTGGATGTAGAACATGAAGCTGTTCAGGAACTGAAGAAGGCTCACGAACAAATTTGGAAGACAGCTCCGAACGTGGGAATGTCCAAGACAGTGACGGATGGAGGATGGTTCGGACAGGCGGGCATTCCTGCAGCCATATATGGGCCTGGAACGGTGGAAGAAGCACATTCTGTTAACGAGAAGATCAACTTGGATGAATTGGGGAAATTTACAAAAACACTGCTAGTTTTTATTGAAAAGTGGTGTAATACGAAAAAAAAGTAAAACATTGCAGGTGAAGAACATGCCTCTTTCTTTTGGCAAAAGAAATTTTCGTGTATGATGGGATGTAGCCCATATTGCCAAGGAGGGTTTAACATGAAGATGAATGAACGAAAAATGAGCAAAGAGCTGGAAAACCGTCTTGAAAAGGAAGGACGGACCTTTACATATGACCGTGAAAAAGAAAGCCTGCGTATTGAAAATGCACAAACTGGCAAAGGCATAGACATTGCGCTGCCGGGTATTGTGGCCAAATGGCATGTACACAAGGATAAAGCCATTGATGAAGTGGTGTATTATGTAGAACAAGCACTGGATGTGATGGGCAAGGAGCCGATTGTTGCACAAAGTGAGAAAAAAATTTATCCAGTGATCCGCTCTACTTCGTTTCCTGTGGAGTCAGAAGAGGGGAATACTTTTTTGACGGATGACCATACCGCCGAGACCAGAATTTATTATGCAATGGACCTGGGAAAGACGTATCGGTTGATTGATGAGGAACTGATCAATAAAGAAGGTCTTGATCCTCAGAAGATTAGAGAAATTGCTCGTTTTAACGTTCGTTCCCTGTCTACAACAATGAAAAAAGATACGGTTGCAGACAACGACTTTTACTTTTTAAATACCAATGACGGGTATGATGCAAGCCGGATTTTAAATGAGAAATTTCTTGAGGAAAAAGCGGAGAAAATCAAAGGGGATATGGCTGTGGCTGTTCCTCATCAAGATGTGCTGATCATTGCGGATATTCGCAACAAAACCGGCTATGATATATTGGCACAGATGACCATGAGTTTCTTTACAAACGGGCTCGTACCGATCACAGCGCTGTCGTTTATTTATGAAGAAGGGAAGCTGGAACCTATTTTTATATTAGGGAAAAACCGGCCGGAAGAAGGAAAGGAGAAATCATGATGAACGTATTTTACAATCGTAAAGGGATAGGAGACACTCTAATTATTTCGTTAGGTGAATGGGATACGTCCAACCGCACGTTTGAGAGAAAAGGGGATGCTGTCAGAATTTTAGATGGACAAACCAATGTTACAGGAGGGTTCAATCTTTTTAATGCCTCCAGCTATTTGGAAGTAGAGGCCGAAGGTGAAGTAAAGCTGACCGAAGAGATCGTTGAGAAAATCCAAACAGCTTTAGAAAAAAATGGCTTTGATGAGAAGCTGGAAGCCGACCTGTCTCCAAAGTTTGTTGTGGGATATGTAAAGGAAAAAGATCAACACCCCAATGCGGATAAATTGAGCATATGCAAGGTGGATGTAGGTACTGAAGAACTTCAAATTGTATGCGGTGCACCCAATGTGGAGGCTGGGCAAAAAGTGGTAGTGGCAAAAGTAGGGGCCGTCATGCCGAGCGGTATGCGTATTAAGGATGCAGAGCTCAGAGGGGTGGCTTCCAGTGGTATGATTTGCTCAGCTAAAGAATTGGGGCTTCCCAATGCACCGGAGAAAAAAGGCATCTTGATTCTGGAAGATGACCAGTTTGAAACAGGTGAAGCCTTTCCGCTTTAAACGTGCAAGGACGATCTAAATGATGGGAATTTTAAACAATAAAATTCAATTTTCATCATCAAAGGTTGCGAAAAAAAGTAAAAACATATTAAAATTGAAAGAAATTGGATTGAACCAATTCACCCTTATGAGTTATTGTATGGGAAAGTGGAAAACAGAAGGCAGGGGAGAGTATGTATAACAGATTATTGGTTGCTGCAGACGGTTCAGAAAACTCAATCCGTGCAGCCCAAGAGGCAGCAAAACTTGCCCGTTTATCGAGTGAGACCGTAGTCGAAATCATCTATGTAGTAGATTACTCAAAATCAAAGGGAGAAGTATTGCACAGCCGGGACGGGGAATCATTGGAAGCGGGCCGCAGAAAACAATTAATTCCCGTTGAGGATATTTTTATTAAGGATGGAATTTCGTATAAACTAACAGTTCTTCATGGGGATCCGGGTCCTGCAATTGTACAATATGCGAACAAAAGCAGCTGTGACATGGTGATTATCGGGAGCAGGGGGCTAAATAAACTCCAGGAAATGGTCTTGGGCAGCGTCAGTCATAAAGTGGCCAAAAGAGTGGATTGCCCCGTGTTGATAGTGAAATAGGCAAGAAGATGATAAGGAATAGACAAAAACATGGCCCCTGACGGCCATGTTTTTCGTGTGCGTGAATGACTATTTCAAATGACCTTAAAAATGGTTTGTTCACTCATACAGTTTTCTCCTCCAGTACTTCACAGGCTGTTTTAATATGTTCAACATCCCGACTGCGATTCATCATTGACTTTCTTTTCTTTTTTCTCCTCCTCTTCTTGTTCTTTCATTTTTTGATACCGATGATATTGTCGATAGCTGTATGTGCTTTTTCGGACGTTTTCGGCATTCTCCAGCCCTGCGCCTATCGCCCCTGCAAAGGTAGCAACTGAGGCCGCCAGCCAGGCAAGTTTCAGATAGTTTAGAGGACCGACTTTTTGTCCAGCCTCCGCCTCATACAACTCCGGCGGAACGTAGACAGAAACCGCCGCCAGAAAAAGAATATATAGAACAGTGTAATACATCATGACGGACATCCCCAGCGTCAGAACGGTCGTTAAGTTATACATCCATCTTAATCGATTTTTATTTTCTTCGTTATTTTTTTCCCATAAATCGTGTGCAAAAATAATCCAGACAACCATTCCTGCAATAGCAGCAGCCATAAGGCCGAAAAAGCGATATATATTATAGGAAACACTCAGCTTCCATAATGTAGGGAAGATCAAACCATAAGCACCTGTTGCAAAAGCAATGGCCACTACGTTTTTTAAAGAAGGCAAAATGGTCCAGGGACGGTTGGAAATCGTCATGCCAAATAACGTTTTGATCCAACCGTTCATTTTGGGAGTAATGATAAAACGCACAAAAGGATCATCAGCTTCGCTTGATTCTACTCTTCTAATGGAAGAAAAATGAAAAACGTTCTTTACCTTGTTGACAAGTCCTCTTCTTTTCATTGGATCATATGGCCCGATCCCTTTCGGCTCCAGGTCGGTACGGTCATATCGATTTGCTTGCCTGAAATATAGTTCCTTTACCATGTAAAGCATAAATTTTTTTGACCTGGTTTGGAGTTGGCCTCAATCCAAAAGCCGGGAGTGATATTTGCCCGGTGCACATGGCGGTATTCGCATCTGCCAGAATGATATGTTTTCCGTCATAAATGGGCAGATCCGTCAGGGACAGGGCAAAATCCCAATCATGGGTTTTTTTATATTGGGCGGTTTCCTTCATTATTTTATCAGGATCTTCTATCGCACCGGTAAGGAGGTCAACGACCAATTCTACTTTCCACTTATGACGGCCGTCAGCAACAAACCGGGAAAGATCCTGTTCAAATTGTTTTTGGATTTTATGAGCAATGGTGGACGGCAGTTCAGGGGATGAAACAATTCCCACCTTTTTCTCCTTCAAATATAAAACCTCCAGCCAAACTTTATGAAAGTCTTTGTCTGGTGATTTTTACCCTCCCGGTTTGCCCCGCAAACAATCAGAACGTTTCCTGCTTCTCTTTCGGGAAATGATCATGCGCGCAGCCTTAGATCGAAAGCACAAGAAAAATGTGGATAAGCAATATTAGGGCTGCCACGACAAAGCAGCTTATAGAGAGCATCCATGAAATGGCGCCATGGAACTTTTCAATTGTATGCCATCCACGATAACTTTGGAGCAGCACGCTGCCTTTATCAATTGACTTCCCCTGAACTTGACCCTTGATCTTAGCAGATTAAAATCATCATTGAGCAAAATGGTTTAACGAGCTTCTACTCTCTTACATCCAAATAACTGGCCCGGCAAAAGGCAAGTTAGCATGCACTAACGGATACCTTTGTTCAATTCATCCGCCAAGCGTTTTTGTGAAAAGTAGATTATTAACCATATGATTACATAAATCATTATATAGATAGCCATCATCAAGATCATGTTTTCGAGGGAGCGAAACCAACCCAAAAACGAGCCAAAGATGGCATAACCGATGACAAATGCCAGGAATTGTATGCTGGTTTTACTGAATAACGACAACCGCCTGCTTTCATGCACAAGGGACACGACACCGCAGATAGCACCATACGACATGCTTCCAATTACTTGAATCTTCAGTAGCCCCATATCTATTTCGGTCCAGCCGTTGAGGCTGGCAATCAAAATGAAAATGAGCAGGGCGATACATGCGATTCCAAAGCCGATTAAAATATTTCTGATGGTTTTAAAGATCAACAAGATGGATCACTCCTTTAATAGGATCTTTTTTAACTCTTTGGCATATTTTCGGGAAACGATTTCCTTTTCTCCATTTTTAAAAACAAGCTTGAGGCTGCCGCCAAAGGTCGCTTCAAAATATTCCATCCAAACCGTGTTAGCGAGACAATATTTTGATATCCTTATAAAATTGTACGGGCTGTACCGCTCTTCAAATTGTTTGAGTGAATCTTTAAAGCGGTATTGTTCTTTGCCTCTGTATGCAATGCACTTATTCTCAATAAAAATGACATGTGACACTTCCTTTGGCTCCACCAAATACGTTCTCCCATCTTTTTGCAAAGGGATAAATAGGCATTCTTCCTCTTCATGGATGATTGATAAAATTCTCTCTACTTTTGTATTCATTTCTTTGATTGTTATAATGATTTCATCTTCAGTGGTGCCGGGATCGATATTCATTTGGACTTTCACTTCATCAACTCCCCTCCCATTCGAGTATATCTCTCCACTCCGGCAGCTGAAAAGGAGATTTCGTTTAAGTGGTCGAAATAGTATAGTAACAGGACATATTTGCGGGGTGTAAGGAAGGAGAATGGCATTGAAAAAGAAAATTTACATCACGAGAAAACTGCCCGATCGTATCTTGGAGGGCTTAGATAAACATTTTGATATAGATATGTGGCCAAAAGAAGAAGAAGCCGTTCCAAGAGGGATTCTGCTTGAAAAAGTAAAAGATGTTCAGGGAATTCTTTGTATGTTGACGGAAAACATGGATGAAGAAGTCATGGAAGCGGCTCCCAATTTGGAAGTGATCAGCAATATGGCGGTGGGATATAACAATATTGATATGAATGCTGCTGACAAAAGAGGAATTATTGTCACAAATACACCGGGAGTTTTGACTGAAACAACAGCGGATTTAACTTTTGCTTTGCTAATGGCGACAGCCAGAAGGCTGGTTGAGGCTTCTGATGAATTACGTGGAGGCAAATGGAAAACATGGTCTCCCATGCATCTCACAGGTATGGACATATATGGATCTACGTTGGGCATTATTGGTTTTGGCAGAATCGGACAGGCGGTGGCAAGAAGAGCTGCCGGATTTGGAATGGAGATTCTCTATTATAATCGATCTAAAAAACCGGAAGCGGAAAAAGAAACAGGCGCTCGATTTACTGAACTGGATGACCTCCTGAGACAATCGGATTTTATATGTATTTTGCTCCCATACAGTCCGGAAGTCTATCATTTAATCTCCGGTAAAGAGTTATCTATGATGAAAAAAAGTGCCATACTCATTAATACGGCACGAGGTGGAATCGTGGATGAACAAGCACTGTATATTGCATTGAAAAGCGGTGAGATATGGGCGGCCGGCCTGGATGTGTTTGAAAAAGAACCCATTGATCCAGCAGATCCACTTTTGACTCTTACCAACCTGGTGACCTTGCCGCATATCGGGAGCGCTAGTATTGCAACGAGAATGAAAATGGCCGAATTGGCTGTAGCTAATATCCATCATGCTTTAACCGGTTTTGGTGAGGTCAAAAGAGTGAACTAGTGTTAACAAACAAAAAGTAAGGAGAGAAACCGAATGAAATATTTTGCTGTATTATTACCCATGAAAGATGAGGAAAAATCCAAGGAGTTTCGTCCCGCGCATTTAGAATTTCTGGCAAGGATGAAAAAAGAAAAAAAGGTGGTCATGTTTGGCCGATTTGCCGATGGGGCCGGGGGTCTGGTGATTTACCAGGGAGAAAGCCTTGAGGACATTGAATCTTGGGTGAAACAAGACCCCTATGTAATGAATGAGGCAAGATATTATGAAATTCATGAATGGGATATGGTGTCTGAGTAACGGATAAATAAAATCAGGCCGAAATCCTTTAAGGATCTGCCGGCCTGATGGTCATTATCTTGCGTTGGGAAAGACGCGCTGGACTGTCTCTGTAAACTCATCAAAGAATCCGCCGATCGGACGGCCATTTCGAATTTCATCTCCATAACCTCTCATCCGGTCATAAAAGTCGGGGTTCGCAGAAACATATACATTGTCAAATTGTTGATTAGCGTCCCTGGCCTTCCGGGCAATTTTATCCTGGACATCTTTAGTCAGCCCATTGGCTCCACGATCTTTAAGCTTAACTGCAACATATGCATTCCGGTCTGTGACCAGCACACTTGCATCTTCAACCTCTTTTAGGCTGGTTACCTGCTCAGCCACGTCATCAGCCACATCAATGTTACGCTCGCCGTTGTTATCATTTCGATTGTTCACATTGGTCGTGTTGTTGTCTCTAAGACCATCGTTGTCAGTCATGTTATCTGCCGTATCACGATCACGGTTATCTTGTGGATTAAACCTCACGCCGATGGGTTCATTATCATCGCTTGTAAAACGATCGTTATTTGCTGTGCCGCATCCCGCCAGCAAGGCAGCAATTAAACCGGTATATAAGAATGCCTTTACCCATTTCATCTTTTGTTCCTCCCTTTTTTCTGTAATCGTTTTTAATGTTCCAAACCCATCAATTATTATTCACTTTTTGTTATAATGAATGAATGGCAGTATTTACCTTGAAAGAAAGAGTGATGTAGTATGAACTGGGTGAAAAAATTTCTTTCAAATCTTTTTTCATTTAATAAGCCGGAAAAACCAGCTGATTTACATATAGAACAAAATAACCAAACGATTAAAAAGCATGAATTGAACACTCGAATCATTTATCAATACCCAAAAGGAGAGTTTCGTTTTCCCTTAATTAAAGATACGGCGCCTGATCAGAGGGAAAGGCGGCAGCCTGAACAAAGAAGAGAGCAAAGCAGAGGGGAATATGATGTCACAAGTGAACGGCCTGTTCATAAAAAACATCAAAAAATTGAACCGAAAAACCGGCAGCCTTTTGAGCCAACGCATATTCCTTCGCCCATTTACGGTTTCCGCCGCCCGGTTGATAGGAAGAGGAAAAGCTCAGAATTGGGGATACGTGAAGGGATGGAAGGGAAAAACCAAACTTTAGCAGCAGATGCCGCTTCAGAAAATGTGTCTTTCCAAAGAGAAGATATACAGGGAGAAACTCAAATAAAGACTCCATTTGAAACGGAGCCTGCAATGGTCAGAGACTGTGATACCGTTCAAAATAATCACATGATGGAGTCCCCCAATTATGCAGGTGATATCCCATTTCATTCGTCTGCGGGCAGCGCAGTGAAAACAGCAGATCAAGAAGGCAGTGATGAACCGTTTGAAAATGCCGCTCATCCATTTCATGAAGAGGAAAAAAACCTCGATAGATGGGGAATAAAAGAAAAAAACACGGTCCTCCCCGGAGATAATTTCCATAAGGAGCCGGAAATATCTCAACAAATTACTGGGGATGAAGTAAATGATGTTCTTACTGCAGGGGTCGAAATTGCTCCCGACGAGCAGCCCATACCTGTAAAACAGAAAGTTCAAGACGAAGAAAGCACCGAAAATGACAATGGGGAAAGATTTCTTGATCAAACGGAGCTGACTAATACTCAAGAAGAGCCTAAAATGGACATGTCCGATACGTTTGAAGGAGAGGTATCATTTGAGGAAAAGGCTAAAGATCAAATAAATGAACAAAAGGCGGGAGAAGAGACTTCCGAAATCTTTGGCAGGGGTTGGGAAGAGACCGAAAAGCAAACACCATCCCATACGCAGGACAATAAAACCGCATCCCCTGTCTCAGCCAAAAAAGCTGTTGATCAAGAGAAGGATATTGCAGCAAAAGAAGAATTGGAAGACACTGAAACAAATGTGGATCAGCAGGGTTCAAATGAGAAGCAAAGGTCACATTTGCCCTTTAACGTATTAATGCTGTCTCAAGATCGGATCAGGTGGCAGCGGCAGAAAGAGAGGGAACTGCAAAAAAAATCTCAAGAAGATCTTTCGTATAAGGCTGCAGCTGAAGAAGAAGCAGCTGTAACAGCCGAAGCTCAAGATTATTCTTTTCCTCCTCTTCAACTATTAATGCCGCCTGTCAAGAAAGAGAAAAATACTGAATGGCTCAATGAACAAACGATGCTTCTCAATGAAACGATGGAAAACTTTAATGTGAAGGCCCGGGTGGTTAATGCCAGTCAGGGCCCATCGGTAACCCGTTTTGAGGTACAGCCCGACAAAGGTGTAAAAGTTAATAAGATCACGAATTTAAGCAATGACATTAAATTAAGCATGGCTGCCAGAGACATTCGTATGGAAGCGCCGATTCCCGGAACCCGCTCAATTGGCATCGAGCTGCCCAATAAGGAAAGCCGTCCTGTTCAAATTAGCGAGATCATCGGAAACGAATCATTTTTGGAAGCTGACTCGCCGTTAACAGCAGCTTTGGGACTGGATATTTCCGGAACACCCATTGTGACGGATTTGCGTAAAATGCCTCACGGGTTAATTGCCGGTGCTACAGGTTCCGGTAAAAGTGTATGCATTAATTCGATCTTGGTAAGCTTGCTTTACAAAGCCCGTCCGGATGAATTAAAGCTGATGCTTATAGATCCAAAGATGGTTGAGCTGGCACCGTATAACCATATTCCGCATTTGGTCAGCCCGGTTATTACAGATGTTAAGGCTGCAACAGCTGCCTTAAAATGGGCGGTAGATGAAATGGAACGGCGTTATGAATTATTTGTTCATGCGGGTGTCCGTGATATTAGCCGATTTAATCAAATGGCCAAAAACAAAGGTCAGGGAAGTGAGCACCTTCCTTATATTGTTATTGTCATTGATGAATTGGCAGACTTAATGATGGTGGCACCGGCGGAGGTGGAAGAGTCGATCTGCCGAATTGCCCAGAAAGCGCGGGCATGCGGAATCCATTTGCTTATTGCCACCCAGCGGCCTTCTGTTGATGTGATAACGGGCCTTATTAAAGCAAATGTTCCGACAAGAATTGCTTTTGCAGTTTCTTCCCAGGTGGATTCCCGGACAGTAATAGACGTCAGCGGGGCAGAAAAATTACTGGGCCGTGGCGACATGTTATTTTTAAACAACGGTTCGGTCAAGCCGGTACGCTTGCAGGGAACGTTTGTATCTGATGATGAAATTGACCGTGTCATCGAACATGTTCGCAGCCAAGCCAAGCCCAATTATCTATTTCAAGAGGAAGAGCTGTTAAAAAAGGCGGAAATCCAAGAACATGAAGACGAATTGCTGTTAGATGCATGCGAGTTTGTTGTCAAACAAGGTAACGCCTCGACTTCTTTATTACAAAGACATTTTAGAATTGGGTACAACCGTGCTGCCAGGCTGATGGAGATGATGGAAGATCAAGGTGTCATTTCCGGGGCAAAAGGGAGCAAGCCGCGGGATGTACTCATCAATGAGTCTGACTTGGATTTATTAAAAGAATCCCTAGTACAATGATGGATAAAATGTTATTCTATTTGTTATGGGGGAACAAAGTCTTTCCCCTTTTTATTGCGGATGAATGCCAAGAGCTTAATCTGAATAACGAATGGTTAATCAATAGCCCAAATTTTACAGAAATGCTGGCGGCAAGATAAATTCGAATGAATAGTCACTGATTCTGTACAATGATATAATGACCTAATAAAAACCTATCTGTCATGGTTACATAGGTGGATAACGGATAGCTCATAATAATGGTGAACAATTGAGGACGCTTTTGAGCAAAAATAAATGTTTTTCATATAATACATACAGATAGACGATCGCTGGAGGTTCTGTTATGACTGTATACCATTTCGTCGGTATTAAAGGCACCGGGATGAGCGCACTCGCACAGATTCTTTACAACTCAGGATTTAAGGTGCAAGGTTCCGATGTACAAAAATATTTTTTCACACAAGAAGCACTTGATCATTTGAAAATAAAAATATTACCTTTTAATCGTGAAAATATAAAACCGGGAATGACGGTAATTGCTGGAAATGCCTTTCCGGATGATCATGAAGAAATTGCTGAAGCCAGGAAACAAGGCATTGAAGTGATCCGGTATCACACTTTTTTGGGCGAGTATATGAAAAAATTTATTAGTGTAGGGGTTACGGGATCCCATGGAAAAACCTCGACGACAGGACTTCTTGCTCATGTCATGAAAGGAGCAAAACCTACGTCATACCTCATCGGTGATGGTACGGGAAGAGGGGAAAAAGATGCCTCCTATTTTGTATTTGAAGCATGTGAATACCGCAGGCATTTTTTATCTTATTATCCTGATTATGCGATAATGACCAACATCGACTTTGACCATCCTGACTATTTTGCCAATATAGATGATGTATTTCAGGCATTTCAGGAAATGGCACTTCAAGTAAACAAGGCTATATTTGCCTATGGGGATGATGAACAGCTTCAAAAAATTCATGCAGAAGTACCTGTCCTGTTTTATGGTTTTGGAGAAGGAAACGACTTTCAGGCCCGAAATATAGAAAAATCTACCTCCGGAACGAAATTTGATGTTTTTGTACGTAATGACTTTTATGCTTCATTTGAAATCCCCTCTTATGGAGACCATAATATATTAAATGCACTTGCGGTGATTGCCCTGTGCCAGTATGAAGGTATTGACTCGGATATTTTGAAGGAGCAGCTGTTGACATTTAATGGAGTGAAGCGTCGATTTACTGAAAAACAACTTGGGAATCAAATTCTGATCGATGATTATGCCCATCATCCTGTAGAAATAAAGGCTACGATTCATGCGGCACGACAAAAATATCCGGACCGCCCGATAGCTGCCGTATTCCAGCCCCATACTTTTACGAGAACCCGGGCGTTTCTGCAGGAATTTGCCGAGAGTTTGAGTGAGGCGGATGATGTATACTTATGCGATATTTTCGGTTCAGCCCGAGAAAATCATGGAGAGTTGACCATCGAGGATTTAAAAACTAAGATTGATGGCGCTCAAATCCTTCAGGAAGAAGATACATCCCCGCTGCTTTTGCTGGATGATGCAGTTCTCATTTTCATGGGGGCCGGGGACATCCAAAAGTTCCAAGTCGCTTATGAAGACTTGCTGATGCAACAGTTGAAAAAAGCTCAGTAAAGTAAATGTATACAAAGAGGAAGATGCACAGGAGGCATCTTCTTTTTTTGCAGCCAGGCATTTGTAAATTAAGTCTTAACAGATATCCATGAGGTTGAGAATGTCGAATTATTGCTCTGATCTGATACGATTCAGCTTTACTTCTATATATAACAAATAAAGTGTGATGAGTGTTTGTTAGGGGTTATTTGCTCTAATTTCAGCAGCTGTGAAAGTATTCCCCCTCAATATAGCTTCCTCTGCGTCGATTGCACTCCGTGCTTTTAATCTGTATACAACCAACTGCTGTCCTCCTGTAACAATAGGAGTTTCATCTACAAAGGTAAAACTGGTGGTTATTTCATCGGTAGTTGCTGCATCTCCCTCATCTGATGTAGTGAATATCGTGGCTTCTGTTCCGCCGGGTCTTTGGCGAGTAATAAACAGTACTACTGTGGGAGTGCCTTGCGATGCTGCCCACTCTACAGTTCCATTTAGCCAAACCCTGTCCGAAATAAAATCATCAATAGCCAGTTGAACGGTACATAAAACTATGCCATCATCTGTTGCAGGTATGAGTGTTACAGGACCAACAGGGGGCTGATCCACATCAAATTCTGTAAGGAGCCCTCCTTGCCGGCCGTTGGCTGGGGAAGGGATTTGAATGATCGGATTAAACGTATTCGTATTTGTCGGGTTATTTTCAATTCGGTTCGTATTTTCATGATCGTCTGAACAATGGCATGGGTCCGATTGACAGTATGAACAATTACAATAACTCATGCTGAACACCTCCTTGTTCATGCAATTATGATGTATCGTATGTAAGGATGTTTATATCGATAACGGCGGATCCACTAACCGAAAAATGAATTACGCCCGTGATGAAAAAAAGGAGGATGCCCCAAAAAGACGTAAATAATTGTATATGTAAAATACCGCGGCAATCGGTTTGTCAAAAAAAGTGAAGTTTTTGTGTTTTTTTTGGGAAAATGAAGGGAAAATAAGGGGTAGCCAAGAAGAAGTAAAACGACTGTTTATTTCTCAATGAACAGGGGTAGAGTTGTTGTAAACAGGAGGTGTGGATAAAAAAGTGATTATTATATTGTATTTAAGCGTTGCTGTTATTGCGATCGCATTTCTGATTCTCGTAATCAGCCTGACAAAAACATTGAAATCTGTCAAAGAAACATTGGACAGTGTATCAAACACTTTGGATAGCCTTGAAAAACAGCTGCAAGGAGTTACAGGTGAAACGACTATGCTCCTACATAAGACAAATGCTTTGGCAGAGGATATCCAACAGAAAACAGAAAAGCTGGAAACAGTAGTAGATGGCGTCCAGGGTGTTGGACAAGCTGTACAGGGGATTGGCAACACGGTGTCTGATTTGAATACTTCCTTGGAAAAGGTTTCAAGGTCGGTGTCTTCTGCAGTCGTAAGAAATGAAGATAAAATTATCCAAATCGTTCAATGGGGCACCGCATTAAAAGAGTTGAAAGACAAATGGATGTCTGATAAGAAAAAAACAGCGAACACTGCTGCATCCAGTTACAGAGATGATTCGTCAGAAGTAATGGTTCGTACTCAGCAGCTGGAAAGCGGGAGAGGCTGAAAAAATATAAATAGTTAAGGAGGATGAAAGACAAATGAGCAATCAAGATAATGGAACCAGCAATTTTCTAACAGGGATCTTGGTGGGAAGTATCGTAGGAGCAGCTACTGCGCTGCTCTGTGCACCTAAATCCGGGAGGGAATTACGCACTGACTTAACTGAGCAAATGGAGACTTTAAGAGAAAAGTCAGGTGAATGGAAAGAAACGGTTATGGAAAAAGGGTCAGACCTTACCTCAACTGCTATGGAAAAAACGAGCCAAATCCGGCAGACAGCTATGGACAAGGGCAGCAATTTAGCCGAAACAGTAAAAGATAAAGCGGATCAATTCCGGAATACTGCAAAAACAGCTGTGGATGAAGTAGCAGAAAATGCAGAAACCGGTGCCGATGATCTACAGGATACTGTCCATAAGACCGTTGATTTAACAGCAGATAAGACGAAGCAGGCTGTTGACCAGGCCCAGTCAGCAGGATCCCAAAAAAATGATGAAGTTTCTCAGAAAACAGAGCAAATGGCTAAGGAAATAAATCAATCAATGAATCCATAAAAAAGGGCGGCTAATTTGAAGCCGCCCCCTTTTTTATGAACTTTTCTTGACGTCACGCCCAAAGGTTTGCAAGCGGATCGTACTCTGGCGTATGATTATGAGAGAATGGAAAAATATATTTAATGATGAAACAAAACTGAGGAAATGTACGTAGTTGTATACAGGAGAGTGATGATGATGAATGTAACAATATATGATGTTGCGCGAGAAGCAAATGTTTCTATGGCTACTGTTTCCAGAGTAGTCAACGGAAACCCTAATGTTAAACCTGCAACACGTAAAAAAGTCTTGGAGGTCATCGAAAGGCTTGAATATCGCCCGAACGCGGTGGCTCGTGGATTGGCGAGCAAGAAAACCACTACTGTTGGAGTGATTATCCCGGATATCGCCAACATTTTCTATGCCGAGCTAGCACGCGGAATTGAAGATATTGCCACCATGTACAAATATAATATCATTTTAAGTAACTCTGACCAGAATGTGAACAAGGAACTTCATCTGCTGAATACCATGCTTGGAAAACAAGTGGATGGCTTAATAGTCATGAGCCAAAATATAACAGATGATTTTGTTCAAGAGCTGAAACGTTCTCCCGTTCCTGTTGTACTTGCGGGGTCTATGGAGGATTCCAAAACAATACCATCTGTGAATATTGACTATCGTCAGGCTATTTATGACGCAACGAATTATTTCATTAAAGGCGGTCATAAAAAAATAGCCTTTGCCATGGGCCCAATGCGTGATTTAATAAATCACGGAGAAAAGCTTGCCGGCTACAAACAAGCGCTTGAAGAAGCAGGCATTGATTATTTGGAAGACTATGTCATAGAGGGAGATTACACATACGATTCCGGTTTGGCCGGCTGGAAAAATCTAAAAGAACTTGAAAATAGACCTACTGCGGTTGTATCCGGAGATGACGAAATGGCATTGGGTGTCATGCATGGAGCCCAAGATGATGGTTTATCTGTGCCTGAAGATCTTGAATTTATTACTTCCGATAACACGAAACTCGCTTTAATGGTTCGCCCGCAACTAAGTTCGATTGTTCAGCCGTTGTATGATATTGGTGCGGTTTCAATGAGACTGCTGACTAAATTTATGAATAAAGAGAAAGTACAGGATCAGATCGTTGTGCTTCCCCACAGGCTCGAATTAAGGGAATCGACTAAGTCTGCCGAATAACTCAGCGGTGCTGGAGAAGATGACGTAGATATATATTAATCTTAACCAAGAAGCATACCCGTACGGGTCTGCTTTTTATTTTGTAAAACTGGCTTGGGCGGGAATAGCATGGACTTTATAGTGTACTCGTTTCAGATCCGGCAGCGTTATTGGCAAGTGTCATCAGGTACTGCTCGGTCAGGAGGGCCGCCGCACAGGACGTGAGTATCATCCGTAAGCGGCCCTGTATTGCCTGTTTTGGCTCCATGAGTTTTTTTATACTGGAAAAAAATAAGATGTACGGTCTACAAATCTACACGTTGATTTGTTCGCTTTAGCTGCTGGCGTAAATGAATTAACGCGGACTCCATAGTTTGCCTGTTTTTCTCTGTAATTTCCTGTTTACGGGGGATGGGTGGATAAAGATCTGACGGATCTTCCATGATTCCGGCAATGTCCATCCTGCATGGGGCTGCCATTTACGGATCCATGCTTTGGGCAATGGGCCAAAAACGTGTTGTTCGGTCATTTCCAGCCATAAGAGAGACCAGGCCCGAGGAACCACCCGCCAAATATCATAACCTCCACCGCCTACAGCAATCCATCTTCCATGACAATATTGATGAGCCAGTTTATGAGCAATCCGGGGAATTTCCTGTACGTGTTCATGGTAACTGAAAGGTGAGTAAGCGGATCATAATAATGGGCATCTGCCCCATTTTGAGTTTAAATAACGTCTCGTTTAAAATATTCAGCAATATCATAAAATTCCTCTGTATAGGCTTGAATAAAGGATTCATCTTCTGTAAAAGCATCCAAAGGAATGTTAAAAGTGTACCCATAGCCTTTTCCGTGGCCCCATTCATTGCTTTGCCCCGTACCTGGAAACAGGTAACGTCCGGTTTCATGGACGGAGAAAGTGCAGACCGAGTCATTGAGGTTGAAAGTAAGCTCCTTGAACATCCGGGCATCGCAGAAGCAGGTGTCATTGGAAATCCCGATCCTGTCAGAAGTGAAATCATTAAGGCCTTCGTAGCTTTAAATGAAGGGTATAAACGACAGATGAATTTAAAAAGGAGATTCGCCGATTTGTTAAAAAAGGAGATTCGCCGATTTGTTAAAAAAGGGCTTGCTGCCCATGCGGCGCCACGAGAAATAGAATTTAAGGATAAACTGCCTAAGACAAGAAGCGGAAAAATCATTCGACGCGTCTTAAAGGCATGGGAACGACATCGGAAAACATTTCTTTAATTGCGTCCATGATTTGATTGGTACTTGTGAATTTTTTCTCCCTTACAAGTTCTTTAATTAGTTCCTTAGGTGATTTCATGACGAAAAATCATCCTTAGCAAAATTGTTTATCCTAATTACGCCAAGGAGGATTGATTTGAAACTTATTTACACAACTTTTTCCGCACCGTCTGCCTGTCGGAGATTTGTCAACCATGGAAGACTAGAAAGCAGCTGGGCTAAATGGTCTGCCATCACTTAATAAAGCTGTGATGGCCAGTTACTGGGCTGTCACAGCTTTTTACGTATATATTTGTTTCAAACTGCATTAAAAAGTACTAATGGTGCGCAGTTAGCTTTCCAAACATTTGGGAGGACAGCACCCAAGGGGGGGTTTCAGACGCTTGATGAACGTAAGAACAAAAAAGAGGAGGGGGCGTTCATTCCTCCCCATCCTCTTTTTCTTCTGGCTGATCCGGTTGTTCCTTTGTTTCTTCCTCTTTCTTTTGTTCTTCTTGTTGCTTCTGTTTTTGTTCCTCTTCTTTTTTCTTTTGTTCTTCTAGCTGCTTTTGTTCTTCAAGCTTCTTTTTCTCAGCTTCTGCTTTATCTTTTTCAGCTTGCTTCTTCTTTTCTACCGCAGTTGCAGTCTTTTCAGCTTCCTCTTCTCCGTTCTCTTTTAGTTGTGCACCCAGGTCGTTGGAAGGGGAAGATTCTCTTCCTGCAATATCTACTGCTACAACGTAATAGATTCCGTCTCCAACTTTATGCGTTAAGGTACCGTCTGCTAATACGGAGGCCACTTTATTCCCTGATTCGGAGTATATCCGATATCCGACCACATCTTTGCTGGAGGAAGGACTCCATGAGATGGTATTCCCTGAAATCGCTGCTTTCACAGCAGCCGGTGCCTTCCCGTCATCTTTGAGAACAGCGCCTGCAGCCAGGAGATTTTTCCATCGTGAATCATTTGGCGGAATCAAAAGGGAAGGATCAATGGACATCCCGAGTGATATGCGCTTTACAAATTCAGGACTGAGAGTTCCTCCGGGTTTCGTAAATTCCTCAGGTGTTTCGGGAAGGGCCATATAATTTTTGCCGTTGATCGTCACATAACGCCCATTACCCAGACTATCGTCCACTTTTGTAGGTACAAACTTGGCGTTAAATATATCTGACTCCACTAAACCAAGGCTCGAACAAGCTTCCGATGGGAGCAATCCGGATATTGCACAATAGGAGCGGCTCACAATTCCTCCCGGCATCTTAAATCTTTCGCTTGGAGCTATGAGATCAGGTACAGCATCATATGCTCCATTGATCAGGCTTGCCCAAATGCCGTAATTCCGTCTGCTTTCACTGCCGTCGCTGGACAGGGGAGCGGGCTGGCCATAGCCGATCCATGTTCCAAATGTGACATTCGGATTTGATCCAACGAGCCATGCATCATTTGGTCCTGTCGTCGTCCCCGTTTTTCCGGCCCAATCAGCAGAAAACTTTAACATTCCGGGTACCGCAGCTGCAGTCCCATATTTGAAGACATCCCTCATCATGTCAGTCATGAGATAAGCCGTTTGCGGACTGAAAACATCTACGGGTTTGGACTTACGTTCATAAACAACATTTCCATCGGCATCTGTAATTTTTTCGATCATATACGCATCGATAAATTTGCCGCCATTTGCAAAAGTGGTAAATGCATTTGTATTCTCCTCGACAGTGACCCCTTGTTCAATACCTCCGAGCGCAGCGGCATAGGTAGTGCGATCAGTGTCTGTTAAAGTGGTGATACCCATTTTTTCCACATATTTATATGGTTCTTTATCAATTGTTTTTAAATACGTATAAATCGTTGACGCATTATACGAATAGGCCAATGCTTTTCGGGAGGATACAAGGCCATAATACCGTCCGGTAGAATAGTTTTTAAATACCTTCCCTCCAACAGAGATCGGGATGTCTGCCACTACCGCTCCCGGTGCACTCAATCCCATTTCTATCGCAGGAGCATACACGAGCAATGGTTTCATGGTTGATCCATTTTGCCGCTTTGCATTGGTTGCGTGATTTGTCGCTTCTACACTATGATCACGTCCGCCGACAAAACTTAAAATCTTACCGGTTTTATTCTCGATCAGGATAGCACCTATTTGAACCGGCTCAATAACCTCTTCCATTTTGCCTGTTTCTTCATTTTTTACTTTGCTTACTTTTGTATAACCGTAATTGTTGTACTCATCTTTAATTTTTTGGAATTTGTCGTATATCTCCTTATTAATAGTTGTGTGAATGTGATAGCCATTTTGGCGAATATCCCTTTCCGCAAGTGTTTGATATTTACCTTTCAGCTTGCCGTTATCCTTTTCAAGGTCTTCTTTATTGTAACCATCCTTTTCTGCAAGAATTTCAGTCAAGATTTTAATTCCGCGTTCTTCAATCTCTGTCATAAGCCAAGGGTATTTTTCAAACGGTCTTGGCTGCGGCTCAATGAAATCGCCGACGATGTCATATGCCAGGGCCTTATCATATTCTTCTTTTGTAATATAATTTTCCCGATACATACGATAGAGGACTGTCTTCATCCGGTTCAGACCGGGTTCCAGCTGTTTTTCCTCTTTCAATCCGCCTCCCTGGGCGAATGGTGTATACATAAATGGGCTTTGAGGCAATCCTGCAATAAAAGCAGCTTGAGGCAAGTTTAAATCATTGGCATCTACACCAAATATTCCTCTTGCAGCAGCCTGAACCCCACCAATATTTTGACCGGATGAGTTGCGGCCAAATGTCGTGACATTTAAATAGGCCTCCAGTATCTCATCTTTATCCAGAAACTTTTCCAAACGAAGTGCCAGTAAAATTTCTTTTGCTTTTCGGTCAAATGATACTTCATTTGTTAAGATCTGGTTCTTAATGAGCTGCTGTGTCAATGTACTTCCGCCTGTCTGGACAGCAGAATTGCTTAATTCCTGATACACAGCTCTCATCAAAGCTTTTGGAACCACACCATCATGTTCATAAAAATACTCATCTTCTGTGGCGATGACGGCTTTTTTCAAATAGTCGGAAACCTGATGAATGTCCACTTCTTCCCTGTCAATATCGGATTGCAGTTTGCCAAGATAAATATTGTCCGCGAAATACAATTTAGAGGACTCTTCATATTGGTAAATGTCTTTCTTCATGCTGTCGGCAGGGCGAACTTTTTCATCTTTAACCAGGGAAGCAAAGTAACCCGCTCCAACGCCTCCGGCAAAAACTCCTCCCAAAAACAGCAATATGGTTGTGATAAGAATAATATTCCAAAAGACTCCATAGGTGATCCTTGCCTTTTTCCTGATATCTCCAGCCTCCAGTTTATCAGCAAGGGCTTTGGTCCGTTTTCGCAATGTATGAAAAAACTGATGCATGATCCAATACCTCCCAAAATCATTCCTATTATAGCACAAGGGTGTTGGTTTTTTCGGAGGAATTTGACAATATTGGTGAAAATGGCTACAATATTTTTCATACAATAGGATATAAAGCAATGAACGGATAAAGTAGTCAGGCTGTCCCTGTTTAGAAGAGAGCCGGTGGTTAGTGCAAACCGGTACAAACAGCATGCGGCGAATTACATTCGGGAGCTTTTGCCGTGAAATTAAAAGGGTAGCGGCAAACGGTACTGAACCGTTATTTTCTTAGAGTGGGGAATTTTTTTCCCAAGTTGGGTGGTAACGCGATATTCATCGTCCCTTCGTTTGATGCGAAGGGGCGTTTTTATTTTAAAAAGAAAGCAGGGAAATCATTTGGAATCATTACTGGAAGAGCTGAAATGGCGGGGAGTCATTTACCAGCAAACAGATGAAGAGGGTATTAAAGAATTGCTTGATCAAGAGAAAATATCATTATACTGCGGTGTCGATCCGACTGCTGACAGCATGCATATCGGTCATTTGCTGCCATTTCTAACGTTGCGGCGTTTTCAGCAATATGGCCATCGTCCCATCGTCCTTGTTGGAGGCGCAACCGGATTGATAGGGGATCCAAGCGGAAAAAAAGAGGAAAGAAAACTTCTGACACTTGAACAGGTAGACCAGAACGTGCAAGGGATTAGAGCACAGCTTCAAAGAATATTTGACTTTGAAGGTGACAATGCAGCTATCATGACTAACAACTTTGACTGGCAGGGGAAAATGGATCTCATCACCTTCTTGCGTGATTATGGTAAGAACATCGGGGTCAATTATATGCTGGCAAAGGAAACTGTCGCCACTCGTTTGGAAACCGGAATTTCTTTTACTGAATTTACGTATACTCTTTTGCAGGCAATTGATTTCCTTCATTTGTATAAAAATTTCGGGTGTAAAATGCAAATCGGAGGAAGTGACCAGTGGGGGAACATTACAACCGGCCTGGAATTCATCCGTAAGATGGCTGGTGAAGATGCGAAAGCATACGGCCTGACTATACCGCTTGTTACAAAAGCAGATGGAACTAAATTTGGTAAAACAGAAGGCGGAGCCGTTTGGCTGGATCCGGAAAAGACAACACCGTATGAATTTTACCAGTTCTGGATTAATACAGCAGATGCAGATACCGTCAAATATCTAAAATATTTCACCTTCCTTTCTAGAGAGGAAATTGAAGAACTTGAAAAATCATTGCAGGAAGAACCTCACTTGAGAAAAGCTCAAAAAGCACTGGCTGAAGAAATGACCCGCTTAATTCACGGGGAAGAAGCTCTCGAGCAGGCGATTCGCATAACTGAAGCTCTTTTCAGCGGCAATATAAAAGAACTCTCAGTTGAAGAAGTTGAGCAGGGCTTTAAAGACGTTCCTTCATATATACACAAAGGTGGGGACACAGGACTTGTCAATATCCTCGTCGAAGCCAAAATCTCACCGTCCCGCCGCCAGGCAAGGGAGGACATTCAAAATGGAGCTGTTTTGATCAATGGAGAGCGGGTCAGAGATATTCAATATGAATTGAGTGATACTGATAAATTAGGCGGGTTATTCACAATCATCCGCCGCGGGAAGAAGAAGTATTTTATGATACGGTATGAATAGAAAAAAAGCCGGTTTCGTTCATTCGAAGCCGGCTTTGCTATGGTCTGTAATGTGGGCATAATGCCGATGTTTTGATCTTCATGAACATATACATGAGGATTGCGATACGCCCTTTTTGAGTGTTTGGATTGCGTTTGCGCATCAGGCATCGCAGGAATCGTTCGTCACAAATGCAAGGATGCACCCCTCTTCGAAGGCATAAATCGTGTCTCATGCAGCAGGCATCTACATCATTTAAAGGAGCCCCAGGCCCGCTGCATCCCGGTCCGCACCACCGGTAGCCCGGGAACAGACATCCGGCTCGCTGTATCTTCATCCACCCAACTCCCCCCTTAAGACATCATATGTGAAAGCAGTCTGTTATGAAAAGGCGAGTGGCTCTGAAAACAACATTTACTTCCTCGATTTGCCGCGGGATAAAAGAACGATGGTGGCTATGATACAAAATGTGCCTCCCCATGCTGCAAAGCTGAATGGGACCTTGAGCCAGAGGACGGATGTAAAAGCAGCCGATAATGGTTCGACGGAAGCAAACAGGCTGGTTTCCGCGGGGCTTAAATATTTCAGGCTCTCCAAATAACAGTAAAAGGCAACGAGTGTTCCTAAAATAATAATAAAGAAAACAGCGAGACCTGAAGCTGGAGACCAATTGCCGGCCAGACGCCAAGGGGGATGGATAAAGCTGAAACCGATTCCTCCTGCAACCATACTCCATCCGACAATCATTAAAGATCCCCACTTTTTTAATAGATTGTACGGCTGGATAGTATAAAAGGCCATAGCGGCTGCTGAGCCCAGTCCCCAAAACAAGGCCCAGCCCGATATACTAAGCTGGCTAAAATTACCTTGCGTAACAAGCAGAAAAGTGCCGATGACCGCCAGTAAAACGGCTATGGCTTCTCTCGAAGTAGGCAGCCGTTTTCCGCGTGCAGCCACATAGAGGGTAATAATAACCGGTCCCAAATACTGGAGAACAGTAGCGGTAGCCGCATTGCTGTGAACAATCGCTGCAAAATAGGTATATTGGACTGCCAACATCCCAAAGATACTGAACCCTATCAGGCTGAGAGCGTCTTTTTTCTCTTTCCATACAGTCCAAATGCGGGTACCTTCTTTTTTGTAGGCAATGAATAATAATAAAATACCGGATAACAGCAGACGGGCGACAACAAGCCATTCCGCAGTAAAATGATAATATTGAAATAGAAACTGGCCAACCGTTCCGGATATCCCCCATAATGAGGCTCCTGTCAGCACTAGGGCTATGCCGGTGGCAAATGAACGGTCTCCTGCAGTATGAAGCCTTGTCATGTGTTCCCCGCCTTTGCAAGAATAATAGTTGTTCATGGAAAGCCTGTTGTCAGGGGTTCTATGAACATAGCATCATCATCCATTAAAAAACTTGGTAAGTCAATCACCCCTTTATGAGGAGTAATCAAGCCTTTGAAAAGATGAAAATAGCATGAATTTCATAATCGGTTATGCTGAAATAGGGCATTCCCCCAATGAGATGCCAAAGCAGCAAGGAATACGTTCACTTGTTAAAGCTCACGACAAAACTCTTTTATGATTTGCTTCTTTATTCTTCCCCCGGAAATTTCTGTGGGTAAGTGGATATCATTAACATCGTACCTTGCAGTACAGATAATAATATAACGATCGCTTCCTTGGAGATTTCCCCCCCATACTTTCAAATATTTTACATTGCAGCTCGAACTGTCGTTTGTTTTCTTCTATAATAAGTTGATTGTATTTAATCAACTCTAGATCTGCTTCAGGCTGAGTTTGCAAGTGAAGATAAAACCGGTGGGTTTCAGGATTTTTGCAAATATGATCAATCGCATGATGGATAATATATTTAAGCTGCTCTCTTGGAGTTTCCTGGGAGACTGCCTTTTGTCATCACTTCAGCCACTTCACCGATTCCGGCTTCAACCAATGCGGACAGCAGTTCTTCTTTGCCTTTAATAGAGCAGCCCTTTGGAAATGCTCGCTCATTTCGCTATATGGCTGATCGAAGTAGCGTAATACCCCTGTTTTGTAAATAACTCCATGGCAGCAGTACGGATTTTAACTTTGGCTGCTTGGCGAATACGATTATTTTCTTCAGTTGTACAAGGTATTTTTAAATTCCCTATATTACTTTATTATTCAATGAACGTTTACTTAATAGAAAATTGCTTGACCCTTCTCAATTAGGATAAAATGTTTATTTTGTTGAACCCGAGTGGTACACTGTCAATAATTGATGGAAGAGGAGGAGTCGTCATGGGAAAATTAGCAAATAAAACAGCGGTGGTTACAGGTGCAAGCAGTGGAATCGGAGCTGCGATTTCCAAAGTATTGGCCTCTGAAGGAGCCAATGTTGTTCTGGCTGCACGCAGGGTGGATAAGCTGAGAGAAGCGGAGCAGGAAATCAACCGGAACGGAAGCGGAAAGGCACTGGCCGTTCAAGCAGACATATCCAAAAGGGCAGATGCAGAAAACGTTATAAAGCAAGCGGATGAGGCATTCGGGTCCGTTGACATTCTTGTGAATAACGCCGGCCAAATGTTGACGGGGACGGTTCAGTCAGGAAAAGTTGATGAGTGGGAGCAAATGATTGATGTAAATATCAAAGGTGTTTTATACGGCATAAATGCTGTACTGCCCTCGATGATAGAACGTTCAAGCGGCCATATCATTAACATCGCTTCAGTTTCCGGGTTAGAAGTTACAAAAATGAGTACGGTTTACAGCGCAACCAAGTTTGCCGTCCGTGCGATCTCAACAGGTTTGGAAAAAGAGCTTGCCAGAACTGGAGTCCGCGTAACCAATATTTCTCCCGGTATGGTAGACACTCGCCTGAGCGGCGGTTTTGGCGATCGGAAAAAGCTTGAGGCAGACGACATTGCCAACGCTGTGGTCTATGCCCTCACGCAGCCCGGTTATGTAAATGTCAATGAAATTACAGTCAGACCGGTGTAAAATAAAGGATCCATTTTTATAAGGAGCTGCCTCCATTTTTGGGCAGCTCTTTTTTGATGCCGTACACTTAAAAGGATGCCCTTTTTTGTTGGTGCCTGCCGATCGTTAAAACGCAACCAATTCTCTTTAAAGGAAATTTGGAAAATACCCCCAATATCTTTATTGACAACCGGTTAATCATCGTATGATAATACGAATATAACCAAGTAAACAAATCGGAATAGATTAAAATAATAAGGTTACAAGCGGTATGGGAGGAGACATCGTTGGATTTACGGACAATTAAATCATTTAAAGCAATTGTTGAGTACGGAAGTTTTCAGCGAGCGGCAGAAAAATTAAATTATGCCCAATCAACGATTACTTCTCACATTAAGAAGCTGGAAAGCGGATTGGGCGTCGTCTTATTTGAACGGGGAAATCATTTGCGTTTAACCGAAGCGGGGCAAATGTTGAATGAGAAGAGCGAACTCCTATTACAATCGTTTGACAATCTTAAAAGTTCAATGGATGAACTGATTGATGGTGAATCAGAAAACATAAGAATCGGTGTAATGGAACCGATGGCCAGCTACAGGCTTCCGCCCTTACTGAAGATATTCAATAAGCAATATCCAAAAGTCCAATTGAGCTTGCAAATTCATGGCAGTAAAGTACTGACGGATATGGTTATAAAGGATGAAATTGATGCAGCTATCTGTGCAGCACCAACAAATAGGACAGGTTTTCAATTTGAAGCGGTCTTTTCGGAAAAATTTGTACTGCTCGCTCCTGAAGAACATCCTTTGGCCAATAAAGAAAAGGTCTATTTAGCAGACCTCCATGATGAAAAATTAGTTATGACCAATCCATCTTGTCCATTTCGAAGCAGTTTATCTATTTGATTCTTCGACTGAGGTTATTAATAGATCAGAAGATGTGGATCGGTCGGAGATGACGAGTGATATTCACCGCGCAGCAGACTCTGGTGTATATTATATTGGTCATCATGACATAACACGTTATCACCGACACCTTTAGCACGTGCTGCGTATTGCGAAAATGTATTACAAAATGAAATTAAATTTGGGGTAAAGCAATATTGTTCTAACGCTTCAATACAAAAAACGTCCAGAAAGTTGGTTGGTTCATCCAAAACTAGGATCGCAGTAATGCCTTCATTAGTACAAACAGGTTATTTAGAAAACAGTCCACAATTGCTTAGTATTTCATCTGTGCCAAGTAAGGTAGCTTCTACTATCCCCACATTATTGGTTTCCATGAAAGATTGTACTGCTTGGTAGCCTACTGCATAACCAGCAAATGGTGATAAGCCAACAGGTTGATAGCCTTGTTCTTTTGCAATGGTATCACCAAACATATAACTGCTGACCTCAGCAAACCCTTTAATATCTAAAGCATCCTTTATAACTTCTTTTGAATATTCCAAGTCCTCTTTATCAAAAGATGTAACCCAAGGTCCTAAAAGATCTTCTCCATAAAGTTCTTTTGCAAATGACTCAGCTAAACCCTCTATAATTAAGTAATCACCAACGGTAACGTCTCCATGATCCCAATCAAAATATGAAAAACGGATATTATGATGGAATTCATGTGCAATTACAGCAGGAATCCTTGGAATATTATAGGAGTTTGGGTAAATAGATACTTGAATAAACCCTGGAATTCCTCCAAAACCACAATAACCTTTTTGTAATTCGAGCTTCTTCGGGTCAGCTATATACATACCAAATCTCAATTCATCAGCATTAATATTTATATTATTTTTTTCAATAAAATTAATACAATGATTTAAAGTGCTATGTGCTGTTTGAAGAGCCTGAATTTCTTTTAAACTTTCTAATGCTTGTCTTCCAATTTGAGTATCTGATACATTAAGATAACCAAGCATATTTGTAGCCATTATTACATCATACCCATTAGGTTGCTTAGCCTTTAATGGAACATTAATCATATTCCACATCTTTTCAAAGGGCTTCATCATTGAGTACCGATAAAAATTTTCTTTATCTTCTTCCATTGAAAACAATTTTTCGTATTGTTCAATGGTATCCTCAATTATTATTTTCATTGCTACCACCTCTTATTTGATTATTCGTAAAGACCTTCATCGCCTCAATCATGAGTTTTGCTAAACCCTCACCATACTGATCTATATTTTTTGTGAAACGTTCATCATTAATATAGAGTTGACCTAATCCATAAAAGGTATCAAGGGAGTAGTTACTAAAGTTTTTATTTAAAAAGTCATACCATTCTTTAATTGTTGGTTGTACCTTTTAGGATTTGGGGCATTGATCACGAAGCCATGCAAGTTTATTGAAGATCATATCCCATCTATAAGGTAAATCATTTTGTTCATCTTGGACAATCCTTTAGTTTTGTGTATATCTCATCGATAGATTTATTTCCCCAACGGCAACGAGCCTCTTTTTCAAATTTGTTGAATCCAACATTAATTCCCTCAAACCTCTCTTCATTCGTCATTTGTATTTCTCCCGCCATATGTTTAATCGTCTTATCAATGGTTTCAATCATTTTATCGACTTTATTTCGTTTCTCAATCAACATTTTTCGTTGTAAAATCAATGCTTCTTGTCGGTTAAATGAGGGGCTGTTAATAATCTTTTTAATTTCCTTTAAGGTGAATCCAAGTTCCTTGAAAAATAAAATTTGTTGTAATGTTTCAAGGTTTTCTTCTGATAACCAGAATCAGTGATTTCTTTTGGGGACAACAATCCAATCTGATCATAATGATGAAGTGTACGAATACTAACACCAACCAATTCTGCCACTTCTTTTACCTTCATATCCATCACTTTGCGCCTCCTTGTAACTGCTAGACTAAATTGAACAGTATTTGCTCGATAGAAATGAACACTTTCCGTCTATATCCCCTCCCATCAGTTAAACTGGAGAAGTAGGTAGAACTGATGTAATGGAGGTTCGGGAAG